>NZ_QQAO01000006.1:0-204286 GCF_003349855.1 Curtobacterium sp. AG1037
CGGGGTCCTTTTTTTCCCCCCTCCCCCCGGGGCCTTTGGTAGCAACCCGTGCGGCCGTTCCCACTCCCCCCCCACCCCCCCCCCCCCCCCCCCCCGGCCCCCCCCCCCCCCCCCCCCCCCCCCCCCCCCCCCCCCCGTCGTCTCGTCCCCGTCCCCGTCCCGTCCCGTCCCGTCGATGGAGCAGAAGCCGTCGGGTGTCCGGTGCCGACCCGACGTCTGCTGCTCCATCGATGTCGGACGGCGGAGGTCAGCCGACGGGCAGGGCGGCGTTGACGGCGGTCTGCGCCTGCCGCCACACGGCTGCGCGGGACCCGGCGTACGTGCCGCCCTGCCCGTTCGCGGAGTGCCGCAGGTTCGCCTGGCCACCATCGGTGTTGCCCTGCCAGTACGCCGTGACCGCCCGCTCGCTGCCCCCGACGAGCCAGATCTGGTCCGCCGAGTCGGTCGTGCCCGTCTTGCCGAACAGGGTCGTGCCGTCCGGCGTCTGCCCGCCGCTCGCGGTGCCGCCGCGGAACGCGCCCTGCATCACCTGGAAGGCCGTCCGGGCGACCGAGGCGGAGACCGCCCGGGTGCACGCGGCGGGCTGTCCACCGAGCTGCGTGCCGTCGCGGCCGGTCACCTGGTCGATGACGACCGGCGCGCAGTACACGCCGCCGTTCGCGATGCCGGCGTACGCGGCCGCCATCGTCAGCGGCGCGATGCTCGTCGTCCCGAGCACCGCGGCGGGGTTCGCGGGGAGCTCGCCGCCCGTCGCCGGGTGCACGCCGAGGCGGGCGGCGGTGTCGCGGATGTCGCACAGGTCGAGCTTCGACGCCATGTCCGCGTAGGCCGCGTTGACCGACTGCGCCGTGGCGGCCCGGACCGAGTACGGCCCGGTCTGCCCCGCGGAGTCGTTCTTCGGGTTCCACGCCTTCGTCGTGACGCGCTCCCCGCACTGCGTCCAGACGCTGCGAGCCCTGCGGGTGCCGTCGACCACGGCGTCGGGGCTGCGGCCGGACTCGAGCCACTGCAGCAGCGTGAACATCTTGTAGGTCGACCCGACCTGGAACCCCTTCGAGCCACCGTTCGACTCGTCGGTCGCGTAGTTCAGCGAGGTCGCGGTCGGCGGCGCCGCGGACGACCGGTCGTAGTCCGTGTTCTGCGCCATGGTGAGCACGCGCCCGGTGCCCGCCTCGACGGTGTCGAGCGTCGCGCCGAGGGCGAACCGGGTCTCCCCCGCGCGGTCGTACCGGTCGAGCAGGTCCTTCTGCTGCGTGTTCAGGTCGAGGTCGAGCGTCGTCTGGATCCGGTAGCCGCCGGTGCGCCAGGCCTGCTGGCGTGCGGCGTCGTCGGCGCCGAGCTGCGGGAGGGACTGCGCCACCTGCACGGCGTACGCGCAGAAGAACTCCGCGCCGCGGACGGCCGACTCGCACCCCTGCCTCGGTGCCGTCAGGCGGACGTAGTCAGCGGGGGTGGATGCCAACGCGGCCTGCAGGTCGGCGTCGCTGAGGTGCCCCTGCTGGTGCATCGAGCGGAGGATGACGTCTCGGCGCGCCTGGTTGTCGGGGTGGTGCTCCGGCGAGGAGAGGTCGCGTGCGTCCGGCCACTGCACGATCGCGATGAGCGACGCCGCCTCGGCCGGGGACAGGTCGCCGGCGTCCTTGCCGTAGTACCGCTGCGAGGCCGCCTGCACGCCGTAGGTCTGGTCGCCGAAGTACGCGATGTTCAGGTAGGCGGCAAGAATCTCGTCCTTCGAGTACTCCTTCGCGAGCCCGATCGCGAGCTTCACCTCGGCGAGCTTCCGGTCGAGCGAACGCTTCGTCGCCTCGGCGGTCGCGGCCTCGCGCTCCTGCTCGGTCGGCAGCTCGCTCGCCCGCTGGATCTTGATGTTCCGGACGAGCTGCATCGTCAGGGTCGACCCGCCCGTCCCGCCGTCCCCGCCCGACGCGACGACGCTGACGAGCGAGCGCACGAGACTCGTCGGGTCGACGCCGCCGGTCTCCCGGAAGCGCTTGTCCTCGCCGTCGATCGCGGCGTGCTCGAGCGTGTCGCTGATCTGGTCCAGCGCGAGCTCCTGGCGGTTCTGGTCCCACACGTCCGCGAGGTGCACCGGCTGCCCGCCCTGGTACGCCCAGACCTCGTTCCGGGTCGGCAGGTCGCCGATCTCGATGTACTCCGGCATCGAGTCGAACAGGTCGATCGCCGAGGTCGTCCCCACCCCAGCGACCGCCAGCACGGGCGTCACCCCGATCCCCACCAGCAGCCCGGCGAGCACGCTGCCGCCCACGAAGCCGGCAGCGGCCCCCGTCACCCGTCGTCCGGTCATGATTCCCCCTCGTCGATCGATGGCGTCCGGGGGTGACCCTCCCAGCGCTGTTCGGACGTCCGCCCGGGTTTCCCGGGGTGACACCGGCACGCGCGCTGGGAAAGGACCGAGTCGGTACGGATCGTTACCCCGCAGGGCTCGTCGTGACCCCGTCGTGACCGACGGCGGGCGTCAGCCGAGGTGCGCGATCGCGATCCGGGTGGCGTCGGCGACGAGCGCGTCCGAGGGCTCGGCGTCCACCGTGCCGTGCGCCGTCATCACGACGAGCACGATCGGGTCCCGTCCCGGCGGGGTCACGACCCCGACGTCGTTCCGCACGCCGTACGACGCGGTCCCGGTCTTGTCCGCCACGGTCCACGACGGGTCGACGCCGGCGCGGATCGTCGTCGCCCCGGTCGTCGTGCCGAGCATCGCGTTGCGGAGCAGCGATCGGTCGTCGGCGTCGAGCGCGTCCCCGAGCAGCACGGCGCGGAGGTCCGCGGCGGACTGCGCCGGGGTCGTGGTGTCACGACGGTCCCCCGGGAGGGCGGTGTTGAGGTCCGGTTCGGTGCGCGAGACGTCCGTCGTCGTGTCACCGAGGCCGCGCAGCCACCGCGTCACCCCGGCGACGCCGCCGACCCGCTCGACGAGCAGGTTCGCCGCGGTGTTGTCGCTCTGCCGGATGGCGGCGTCGACGAGCTGCCGCACGGTCAGGCCGGTGTCGACGGCCGGGGTCGTCACCGGGACGTGGGACAGCAGGTCGCCGCGGTCGTAGTGCACGACCTCGTCGAGGTCCGCCGGGGACGAGGCGGCGAGCGCCGCGGCGGCGATCTGCACCTTGTTCGTCGAGGCGAAGGCGAACCGCTCGTCCGCGCGGTACCCGAGCGACCGGCCGGTGCCGGTGTCCACGGCGACGACCCCGACCCGGGCACCGTCCCGACGCTCGAGGTCCGCGAACGCCTGCCGGGTCGTGCCATCGATGATCGGCACAGTCGCGGTCGGCACGGCGGCGGTCGGCGTCGCGGTGGGTGCATCAGCGGACGTGGCGGATCCTGCCGACGCCGGCCCGCCCGGGCCGTCCCCCGCGGTGCACCCCGTCAGCAGCACCGCCGTCAGCGCCACCATCCCGACCGCCACCGTCCCGACCGCCACCGCCCGCACGCCGGCCTTCCGCACGCCCGTCGTCCGCGCGTCCGTCGTCCTCGTCGCTCCCACGCGTCGGAGCCTGCCGCATCCGACCCACGCAGTGCTGGGAACGACCGGGCTGCGGCTCAGGCCGGTCGGCTGAACAGGTTGACGAGGTTCCCCTCCGGGTCCCGGAACAGGGTCGAGCGGTTGCCCCACGGCATCGTCGTCGGCGGCAGCACGACCTCGCCGAGCACGCCGGACCCCTGCAGCCGGTCGAACGCCGCGTCGACGTCCGGGACCGAGAACTCCACGACGAGCCCCCGGTTCGGCCCGGGCACCGGCGCACCCGCACCGAGCCCCGCGACGGTCTCCGGCGCCGCGAGCGCGAGCACGAGCCCGCCGGCACGGACCTCGGCGAAGACCGGCGCCGGTCGGTGTGCGGTGGTGCCGGTGACCGCCTCGTAGAAGGCGGTCGTGCCCGCCAGGTCGGCGGTGATGATCCTGATCGACGTGAACTCCACGCTGTCCTCTCCGGGCGGCCTGCGGTGACCGCCCGGCACCAGGTTCACGCAGCCCCGCGACAGCGTCCTGTCGGTGTTCCGCCGGATCCGCTCAGTCCGCGAGCACGGACCGGAGCACCCCGTGCGGGATGTCGAGCTCCTCGAACCGCACGGCCCGCCGCGGCACCCGCTCGTCCGTCGGCTCGACCCCGAGCACCCGGTCGCCGCGGAAGGCGCGGACCCCGTCGCGCAGTCGGCACCACGCAACGAGGTACCAGTCCTCGCCCTTGCCGACGTACCCGAGTGGCTCGACCGCCCGGTCGGTCTCGTTCCCCTGCGCGTCCCGGTACCGCAGCCGGACGACCCGGCCGCCGGCCAGGGCGGGCAGGAGCGCGGTCGGTCCCGGCACCCGGTCACCGGTCTCGAGCAGGTGCACCCGTCGGGCGAGCGAGGCGCTGCGCCGTGCGTCGTCCTCCGCCAGGACCGCCCGCACCTTCTGCGCGGCACTGCGCGCGGCGTCGCGGAACGGGCTCGTAGCGAGGGCCCCGAGGCCGACGGCGACGGCGAGCGCCTCCTCCGCGGTCAGCCCGAGCGGCGGCAGCGTCGCGCGGGCGTCGAGCGTGTAGCCGCCGGTCCGGCCGGGTTCCGCCCAGATCGGCACGCCCGCCTCCTGCAGGGAGCGCAGGTCGCGCTCGACGGTCCGGGCGCTCACGCCGTACCGCTCGGCGAGCGTCCGCGCGCTCCGCAGCGCGGGCGCGGCCGCGCGCAGCTCCTCGACGAGCGCGTAGAGACGATCGGTGCGGTTCACGACGCGACCACAGTACGGCCTGGAGGCGCGTGGCGGGCCCGCCCCGTGCCTCCCGTCCGACCGCCGGTCCGGCGTGCACCGCGCGCGACCCGCGCGCCGCCGTCCCGCTCGTCATCTCAGGGTCGGGGGACGAAACTGGGCAAGCCCTCGGAGCCGTTGCACCGAGTGCATCGATGCACCTAGTGTTCACACCCGTGACCATCTCGACCGACCGCCGTGCCGCCCTCAAGGCGAAGCACCGTGCGGCGATCCTGCAGGCCGCACGCGACCTGGTCGACGAGCAGGGTGGACGCGGGTTCAGCGTCGACGACCTCGCCGCCCGGGCGGACATCGCCCGGCGCACCGTGTTCAACCACTTCGCCTCGCTGGACGAGGTCCTGCTCGCGGTGTGCGAGCAGGAACTGTCGGTGATCATCGACCGGTTCCTGGCGGACATGGCGCGCACGCCGATCGGCGACGGCAGCCGGGCCTCGATGTTCGACGAGCTCGAGTCCGCCGCGCGCGGTGCCGACCTCGCCCCCGCGATCGCCGGGATGTACAACATCCTGGGCGACCCCGGGAAAGAGGACCCGAAGGCCGCGGTGCTCACGCAGACCGCGTTCGGCCGGGTCACCGAGCGCCTGCGCGACGAGGTCGCAAGGCGGCACCCCGGCGCGGACGTCCTCGACACCGCCCTGCTCGTCGACTCCCTGATGAGCGGCATCGTCGTGATCGCCGAGCACTGGCTCGTCCACCACGGCCCCGAGCTCACCCCGGCGACCCTGCGCGCCTGGGACGAGCTGCTGAGCCGCCTCGTGCACAGCGTCCGCTCCGGCTACATGCCGGCGCACTGACACCTCCCTCCCCCGGGGTCCACCGGCGCACCCCGAACCGCAACAGCACCTGACACGAAAGGACGGGGCAGCCGCATGGCCGGTCTCCTCTACCGTCTCGGACGGTTCTCCGCACGACGGCACTGGCTGGTGATCATCGCCTGGATCGTCATCATGGGCATCGCCGGGCTCACCTTCAGCCTGTTCCAGGGGTCGATCTCGTCGTCGATCACGATCCCGAACACCAAGACGAGCCAGGTGCAGGACGAGCTCGCCGACAAGTTCCCGTCGGCGAACGGCGGCAACGGGACGATCGTGTTCCAGACCACCGACGGCAAGGCCTTCACGGACACCCAGAAGGCCGACGTGAAGTCGTTCCTGGACGGGTTGAAGGACCTCGACGGGGTCAAGGGCGTCCGCGACGGGTTCACGACGCAGGACCAGCTCGACGAGCAGCGCCAGAAGATCACCGACGGTCGGAAGCAGATCGAGGACGGCCGCGCGCAGATCACGAGCGGACAGCAGCAGCTCGACCAGCAGAAGGCGCAGCTGGAGTCCGGCAAGCAGCAGATCGCGACCGCCCAGCAGGAGCTCGACGCGAAGGAGGCCCAGGCCGCCGCGGCCGGTGGTGCCGCAGCCACCGCGGCCCAGGCGCAGCTCGCCCAGGCGCAGGCGCAGATCGACGCCCAGCAGCAGCAGATCACCGCGGGCGAGCAGCAGATCACGCAGGCCCAGCAGCAGATCGACGAGAACACGAAGAAGCTCGACACGAGCGAGCAGGAGCTCGAGCAGGGCTCCGACCTGCTCGACCTGTCGAAGGACATCCGCTTCGTGTCGTCGAACGGCCAGTCGTCGATCGGCACCGTGCAGTTCACGAAGTCGACCTACGAGGTGCCGCAGGAGACCAAGCAGGCGATCTCGGACAAGGCCGAGTCGGCGAAGATCGACGGCGTCGCCGTGTACGTCTCGAACGACATTGCGCAGGGCGTGCCGTCCATCCTCGGCCCGGGTGAGATCGTCGGCGTCATCATCGCGGCGCTCGTGCTGTTCCTCATGCTCCGCACGATCATCGGCGCCGCGATCCCGCTGCTCTCCGCCGTGCTCGGCGTCGGGATCGCGTCGCTCGCCTCACTGTCGTTCTCGAGCCTGGTCGAGTTCATCTCGGTCACGCCCGTGCTGGGGGTGATGCTGGGCCTGGCGGTCGGCATCGACTACTCGTTGTTCATCCTGAACCGGCACCGGACACAGCTGAAGGCCGGCATGGACGTCCACGAGTCCATCGGGCTCGCGAACGGCACCTCCGGCAACGCCGTGGTGTTCGCGGGCACGACGGTCATCGTCGCCCTGCTCGCGCTGAACATCACCGGGATCCCGTTCCTCGGCCTGATGGGCACCGTCGGCGCGGTCGCGGTCCTGTTCGCCATCCTCATCGCGACCTCGTTCACCCCGGCGCTGCTCTCGCTGCTCGGCATGCGGATCCTGCGGAGGAAGGAGCGGCAGCGGATCGGCAACACGGGCTCGATCCGGGTGCCGAACAAGCCGATGTCGACCTGGCGCGCGGTCGTCACGCTCGTCGCCGGCGTCCTCGTGCTCGGCGTGGTCGCGATCCCGGCGACGCAGATGCGCCTCGGCCTGCCCACGGGTGCGTCCGAGTCCGTCGACTCGAGCCAGTACAAGGCGTACAAGGCGCTCGACCGCGACTTCGGCGCCGGACAGAACGGCCCGCTGCTCGTCGTCGCCGACCTGCCGAAGTCCGTGTCGGAGGACGAGGTCACCGCACGTGAGGTCACCATCGGCCAAGCGATCGCGAAGAACTCCGACGTGCGGGCCGTGCTGCCGATCGGCGCCTCGAAGGACCGCGACATCATCGCGTTCCAGGTGAAGCCCGCCGGCGGCCCGGACAGCATCTCGACCGAGCGGCTCGTCACCGAGCTGCGCGAGCAGACGGTGTCGACCGACGACGGCAAGGTCACCCTCGGCGTCGCGGGCAACGCCAGCGCGAACATCGACGTGTCCGAGAAGCTCTCGAACGTGCTGCCGCTGTACCTGGCGGTCGTCGTCGGCCTGTCGCTGATCATCCTGATCGTGGTGTTCCGGTCGTTCCTCGTGCCGATCACCGCGACGGCCGGGTTCATCCTGTCCGTGCTCGCCTCGTTCGGCGGCCTGACCGCGATCTACCAGTTCGGCTGGCTCGGCTCCGTGTTCGGCGTGCACGACCCGGCGCCGATCCTGAGCTTCCTGCCCATCATCGAGATCGGCATCCTGTTCGGCCTGGCGATGGACTACCAGCTCTTCCTGGTGTCCGGCATGCGGGAGGCCTACGCCCACGGAGCCTCGGCGAAGGTCGCGGTCCAGCGCGGGCTGCACGCCGGCCGCGCGGTGGTCACGGCCGCCGCGATCATCATGATCTCGGTGTTCGCGGGCTTCATCTTCTCGGACTCCTCCACCATCAAGCCGATCGGCTTCGGGCTCGCGTTCGGCGTGCTGATCGATGCCTTCGTGGTCCGGATGCTCCTCATCCCGGCGGTCATGCACCTGCTCGGGAAGAGCGCCTGGTGGATTCCGAAGTGGCTCGACCGGATCCTGCCGGACGTCGACGTCGAGGGCGCGAGCCTGGAGCGCTCGCACCCGACGGACGGCCGCGGACACGGCGACGCCGAGCACCGCGGGTCGCACGCGGCGGACGTCGCCCCGGACGCGAACCCGCACGAGGGACACACGCCGACGCACCGCGCGTAGGGGGCCGCGCTGCGCGTGGGTGACCGTTCCGCGCGTGGGTGACCGTTCCGCGCGTGGGTGACCGATCCGCGCGAGGGAGGCAGGAAGTTCCGGCCTCCCTCGCGCGGTTCGTCATCCCACGTCGGCTGCGATGGGCTCGAACCTCGCCGACCGTTCGCGCAAGAAGTACCGTGGACGCATGACCTCGACCGACGTCGACCCGCTCGCGCTCGACCGCCAACTCTGCTTCGCCCTCACCGCGACGAGCCGGAGCGTGATCGGGCTCTACCGCGACCTGCTCGACCCGATGGGCCTGACGCACCCGCAGTACCTCGTGATGCTCGCCCTGTGGGAGCACGACCCCCGCTCGGTGCGCGAGATCGCCGGGGAGCTCCGCCTCGACTCGGCCACCCTCAGCCCGCTGCTCAAGCGGCTCGAGGCCTCCGGGTACGTCCGCCGGGCCCGGAGCACCGCCGACGAACGACAGCTCGAGGTGTCGCTCACCACCGCCGGCCGTGCCCTCCGGGAACAGGCGCGCGCGGTCCCCCTCGCCGTGGCGGACCGGCTGGGCTGGCCACTCGAACGGCTCGAGCGCCTGAAGGACGACCTGACCGAGCTGCTCGGTCGGATCGACGCCCTCGACTGACGAACTCCTTCGTGCCACAATGGTTGGTGCACGAACGAAAGGACGGACCATGGGTCGCTTCGGCAGCTGGTACGACCGCTGGAACCGTACGCTCATCGAGAAGATGGGCCCGTCGCAGATCGGCGCCGGGCACGCCGAGGGCGTCGACGACCGCTCGGTGGACCGTCCGTGCCCGATCTGCCACCAGCCGCTGTCGCAGCACACGGTGATCCGCCCCGAGGGACAGGTCCGCTCGAGCACGCTCGTGTGCCCCGGTCGCTGAGCATCTGCCGTGCCGGGGGAATTGCCCCCGGCAACACGTGGTTCAACGGAGCCGTGAAGCTCTTCGAACCCGCCGACCTCGGCGCACTCCACCTCCGCAACCGCATCGTCATGGCACCCCTGACCCGGACGCGCGCCGGGGCCCATGGTGTCCCGAACGACCTGCTCGTCGAGCACTACGCCCAGCGCGCCTCGCTCGGCATGATCATCACCGAGGGCACCTGGCCCGTGCAGGAGGGCCGCTCCTACCCCGGCCAGCCCGGCATCGAGACCGACGAGCAGGTCGCCGGCTGGCGCCGCGTCGCCGACGCCGTCCACGAGCGCGGCGGCACCATCGTCATGCAGCTCATGCACGGTGGCCGCGTCTCGCACACCGACATCTCCGGCACCCCGCGCATCGTCGGCCCGTCCGCGATCGCCGCCCCGGGTCAGACGCACCTGGCCGACGGCTCGAAGGCCGACATGCCGGTCCCGCACGAGCTCACCACCGACGAGGTCCGCGAGGCCGTGCAGGGCTTCGTCCGCGCCGCCCGCAACGCGATCGCGGCGGGGCTCGACGGGGTCGAGGTGCACGGCGCCAACGGGTACCTGGTGCACGAGTTCCTCTCCCCCGTGTCGAACACCCGCACCGACGAGTACGGCGGCTCCCCGGAGAACCGCGCGCGCTTCGCCGTCGAGGTCACCGCGGCGGTCGCCGAGGCCATCGGCGCGGACCGCGTCGGCATCCGCCTGTCCCCGCAGCACAACATCCAGGGCGTGCTCGAAGAGGACGACGCCGACGCGCTGGCCACCTACACCGCGGTCGCCGAGGGCCTGGCGCCCCTCGGGCTCGCCTTCGTGGACGTCCTGAACGCGGAGCCGGGCAGCGAGCTCGTGCAGCACGTCCGCCGCACCGCGGGCGCGCCGTTCATCGCCAACTCGGGCTTCTCCTCCATGACCACCCGCGACGAGGCGATCACCCTGCTCGACGGTGGCCTCGCGGACGCCGTCGCCGTGGGCCGTGCCGCGATCGCGAACCCGGACCTCGCCGAGCGCTGGGAGCAGGACGCGGCGCTCAACGAGCCGCGCCCGGAGCTCTTCTACGGCGCGACCGCCGAGGGGTACACGGACTACCCGACGCTGGCCGAGTCCCAGGAGCAGGCCGCGTAGTCGACGCGACCACAGCACAGGACGGGCGCGCCCCGCTCAGCGGCAACGCGAAGCGTTGCGCGGGGCGCGCCGACCGAGCCTGCGAGGGAGGACGGTGCCAGCCGGCACCGCGCCTCCCGTCCGTCTCCCGGTCGCTTCCGCCAGCCGCCCTGCCGAACCGCGCGGAGGAGGACGATCCGCGCATCGAGTGCCGATCCGCGCGTCGCAGGCCTGGAGCAACGACCGACCACGCGCGGTCCGGCTTCCTACGGCAGCTGCGATGGGACGGAACGCTCGGAACCATCACGGTCCCGGTCCCGGTCGCGATCCCGGTCCCGGTCGGTGCCGTCCCACAGGTCGGCGCAGTCGACGCCCGTCACGCCGGCCCGCCGCAGCCAGGCGCCCGCGCTCCGGTCCCCCGGGTCCGCCGTGACCGCGGCGAGCAGCGCTGCGCGGTGGTCCGGACCGACGAGCACCGGGTGACCCGGCCGCTCCCCGAACACCGCCCGCCGCAGGACGTCCCGGTCCGAACCGGGGCCGAGCACGCGCCGGACGACCGCGGCGGGCAGCGTCGGTAGGTCGACGAGCGTGACGCAGGCGGTGTCCTCGTCGCCGAGGGCACGCAGCCCCGCGGCGAGCGACGCCCCCGGCCCGGCCGCCCAGTCCTCGGTGACGACGACCCGAACGTCGGGAGCGGTCGGGACGTGCGGCCGTGCACGGTCGGCGGCGGCACCGAGCACCACGACGACCTCGGCGCAGCCGCCCGCGCGCAGGGCGTCCACCGCGAGCGTCGGCCACGGCACGCCGTCCGGGCTCCGCACGAGCGCCTTCGGCGTGCCCATCCGGGTGCCGGCACCCGCGGCGAGGACGACCCCGACCACGCGGCGCCGTTCCGGCACGGGGTCGCCGGTCACACGAAGGCGGGCACCGACGCCCACGCGGCCGGGGCCTCGGCGACCCCGTCCCGCGCGACCGTGCCGGAGATCAGGCCGTAGGGGCGGTCGGCGGCGAAGAACACCTCGCCCGGGTTCTCGAGGCCGAACGGCGCGAGGTCGACGAGGAAGTGGTGCTTGTTCGGCATCGAGAAGCGCACCTCGGCGATCTCCGGGAACGCCTCGATCGCGGAGCGGCCCATCGCGAACAGGGTCTGCTGGAGCGCGAGCGAGTGCAGGTCCGCGAAGGTCGCGAGCATCCGGTCGAGGACCCCGGCGTACAGGGCGTCGTAGTCGATGCCGGCAGCGACCGCCTCGGGCGTGTACCGCCAGCGGGCGGTGACCGAGGTCGCGAGGATCCGGTCGTCGGTCTCGGCCAGGGTCGTGTAGCCGTCGCGGGGGAAGCCGTGGAACTCGCTGCCGGTCGACTTCAGGACGGTGAGGTCGGTGACACCGGCGAGCACGTGCACGTCGTCGCCGTCGACCTGCACCACGGCGGTGCGGGTGCCCCGACCCGAGCGGACGAACGAGTGGTCGTGCTCCCGGCCGTCGACCGCGATGCGCTCCCAGGCGTGCTGCTCGGCGGACAGCGTCGAGCCGTCGTACCAGTCGAACGCCGTCGCGAAGTGCCGACCGAGGCGGAGCAGGAAGTCCTCGGGGGTGCCGACGCCGTGCTCCTTCGCGAAGGCGTAGACGGTGTTCTTCTGCGTGTCCGTGGCGACGACCTTCGCGTTGTCGCCCTCGGTGTAGGACTCGGCGAGCGCCGCGCCCCGCAGCTGCGTCGTGACGGTGAGGTCCTCGATCTCGTGCCGGTCGGTGTCGCGGGTCACCCGGACGAGTCGGACCTCGGCCTTGCCGTACTGGTTCGCGCCGAGGCGGACGGAGGTCGTGACGGGGGCTGCGGTGGCGGTGGTGTCCATGCGGCGACGATGACACCCGGTTGTTTCGGGGGTGCGTCGATCAGGTCACGGGTTCCGGCACCGGACGTGACCCGGGCGTCGCTGGCCCGTAACGACGCTGAAACACCGGTTCCCTAGCGTTGCCGCCACGAACCGATCCGACCCGAGGAGGCCCCGTGGCGCGCACGTCCGCACCCCGAGCGGCGTCCAGGTCTGCCCATGGGGCGTGGAACCGCGGCATGATCGCGCACGGTCGACGGCCGGCGGCGACACCCGACCCGTCGACCGTCACCCTGATCGGACCCCCTCATGGACCTCGTCTCCGTCCGCACCGTGCGGACACCGTCGCACCGCGACGACCTCGCGCTCGCCCCCGGTGAGCAGCCCCTCGCGGGCGGCACCTGGCTGTACTCCGTGGAGCAGCCGGGCACGACCGGCCTCGTCGACCTGACGGGCCTCGGCTGGCCGGACGCCGAGCGCACCCCGGACGGGCTGCGGCTCGGCGCGACGTGCACGCTCGCGGCGCTGCTGCGGCTGACCCCGGAGCCCGACTGGCGCGCCTGGCCGCTCGTCGACCGGTGTGTGAACGCCCTGCTCGCGTCCTTCAAGGTGTGGAACGCGGCGACCGTCGGCGGCAACGTCGCGACGGCGCTGCCGGCGGGCGCGGTCACGGCGCTGCTCGTCACGCTCGACGCGACGGCCGTGGTGTGGACGACGGACGGCGGGGAGCGCCGGGTGCCGGTCGCCGAGCTCGTGACGGGACCGCGCACGACCACGCTCGCCCCGGGCGAGGTCGTCCGTGCGTTCGACGTGCCGGTCGCGGCGCTGCGTCAGGAGACCGGGTACCGCCGGGTCTCGCTCAGCCCGCACGGCCGGACCGGGACGCTCGTCACCGCACGGTGGCGCGCCACCGACCGCGTCACCGGTACCGGTACCGACGTCAGCGCGACCACCGGCGCCGACGACGGTGCCGGCTTCGTCCTCGTCGTCACCGGCGGTGTCCCGCGCCCGCTCGTGCTGCGGTGGGACGCCGTCCCGACAGCCGCGGCGGTGGACGCGGCACTCGCCGACCACGACGACTGGTACGACGACCCGCACGGCTCCCCCACCTGGCGACGCGGGGTCTCGCGCCGCTTCGCCGCGGAGCTCGTCGCCGAGGCCGGCGCGACCGGGCACAGCGGCAACCGTCGAGCCGGGGGCGCCCGATGAGGCTCACCGTCGACGGCACCGCCCTCGAGACCACCCCGCAGCCCGGCCAGGTCCTCCGCACCCTGCTCCGCGAGCACGGCGTGACCGCGGTGAAGAAGGGCTGCGACGCCGGTGACTGCGGTGCCTGCTCGGTCCTGCTCGACGGCGTCCCCGTGCACTCCTGCATCACGCCCGCCCACCGGCTCGAGGGCCGCACGGTCACCACCGCCGCTGGCCTCGGCACCGCCGCCGACCCGCACCCCGTGCAGCGCGCGTTCGCCGAGGCGCCCGGCTTCCAGTGCGGGTTCTGCACCGCCGGGTACGTCGTCACGGCGTCGACGCTCGACGACGACCAGCTGACCGACCGGCACCGGGCGCTCAAGGGGAACCTGTGCCGGTGCACGGGGTACCGCGCGATCGAGGACGCCCTCGACGGGGTCCGCAACACCGCCTGCGCCACGGCCGGGGACGCCGTGGGGACCTCGGTCGCGGCACCCGCGGCGATGCGCATCGTCACCGGCGACGAGGAGTACACGCTCGACGTCCGCCGGACCGAGGCGCTCCTGCACCTCGCGGTCCTCGGCAGCCCGCACCCGCACGCCCGCGTCACCGCGATCGACACGAGCGCCGCCGAGGCGCTCCCGGGCGTGCACGCCGTGCTCACCCACCGGGACGACCCCGGTGTGCTGTTCTCCACCGGGCGGCACGACTCCCGGCTCGACGACCCCGACGACACCCGCGTGTTCGACACCGTCCTGCGGTTCCGCGGACAGCGCGTCGCGGCCGTCGTCGCGGAGAGCGTCCGGGTCGCCGAGCAGGCCTGCGCCCTGCTCCGGGTCTCGTACGAGGTGCTGCCGAGCGTGCACGACGTCGACGCCGCTCGGCGTCCTGGCGCGCCGCTGCTGCACGGCGACAAGACCACCGCCGAGCACCGCATCGCCGAGCCCGACCGGAACGTCGTCGCCGCCCTGCACGGCGGGACCGGAGATCTGGATGGCGCGCTCGCCGCGTCCGCGGCGACGGTCGAGGGCACGTGGTCGACGGGTCGCGTCTCGCACGCCGCGCTCGAGACGCACGCGACCCGCGGGTCGCTGGACCGGGACGGGAGGCTCGTGCTGCGGACCGCCACGCAGGTCCCGTTCCTGGTGCGGGACGAGATCGCGCACGTCTTCGGTCTCGACCCGGCCCGGGTGCGCGTGGTCGCGGGGCGCGTGGGCGGCGGGTTCGGCGGCAAGCAGGAGATGCTCACCGAGGACCTCGTGACGCTCGCGGTGCTCCGCACCGGACGGACCGTGCAGTACGAGTTCAGCCGACGCGACGAGTTCACGATCGCGCCGACGCGGCACCCGATGCGCGTGCGGGTGCGGCTGGGCGCCGACGCGGACGGCCGGCTCACCGCGATGCACGTCGACCAGACGATGGACACGGGGGCGTACGGCAACCACGGCGTCGGCGTGATGTTCCACTCGGTCAGCGAGTCGGTCGCCGTGTACCGCTGCCCGGTCAAGCGGGTCGACGCCGAGTCCGTCTACACGAACAACCTGCCGTCCGGGGCGTTCCGCGGGTACGGCCTCGGGCAGGTCGTCTTCGCGATCGAGTCGGCGATGGACGAGCTCGCGCGCCGCCTCGACCTGGACCCCTTCGAGCTGCGCCGCCGGAACGTCGTGGTGCCGGGTGACCCGCTCGTCGTCACCGACCCCGACGAACAGGACGACCTGCGCTGGGAGGGCAGCTACGGGCTCGACCAGTGCCTGGACCTGGTCGAGGACGCCCTCCGCGCACCCCTGCCCGAGGTCCCCGCGATGGACGGGCCCGTGCTCGACGACTCCGGCGACTGGGCCCACGGGACCGGGATCGCCCTCGCCGCGATCGCCACGATGCCGCCCCGCGGACACCACGCGCACGCGTCAGTCGAGGCCAACGCCGACGGCCGCTACCGGATCGGGGTCGGCACGGCGGAGTTCGGCAACGGGACCACGACCGTGCACACCCAGCTCGTCGCCACGGCGCTCGGCACCACGCCCGACCGGGTCGACGTGCACCAGTCCGACACCGACGCCGCACGGTACGACACCGGAGCGTTCGGGTCGGCGGGGGTGGTCGTCGCGGGCAAGGCGCTGTACGCCGCCGCGCTCGACCTGCGCGAGCAGATGACCGGCAGGGCGCTCACGCTCGTCGCGGCCCGGACGCCGCGCGCCGCCGTCGGTCCGCTCGGCCCCGCGGTCGCCGTGCTGCCCGACGGGGTGCGGGTCGGCGACGAGTTCGTCGGGCACGCCGAACTGCTCGCCGAGGGACCGCTCGTCGCCCACGGCAGCCACGACGGCACCCCGCGCTCGCTGGCCTTCACGGTGCACGGCGCCCGGGTGGCGGTGCACCGGCCGACCGGTGAGGTCCGCGTGCTCCACAGCGTGCAGGCCGTCGACGCCGGCACGGTCCTGAACCCCGAGCAGCTGCGCGGACAGGTCGAGGGTGGTGCCGCGCAGGCCATCGGCTCGACGCTGTACGAGGAGGTCGTGCTCGACGACGACGGTCGGGTGACGACCGACGCGTTCCGCTCCTACCGGGTGCCGAAGATCTCCGACGTGCCGCGCACCGATGTCCGGTTCGCCGTCACCTCGGACCCGCTCGGACCGCTCGGCGCGAAGTCCATGAGCGAGGCGCCGTACAACCCCGTCGCGCCGGCGGTCGCGAACGCCGTGCGGGACGCCCTCGGCGTCCGGCCGTACCGCCTGCCGATGACGCGTGACCGGGTCTGGGCGCTCCTCCAGGACGCGGCCGTGGACCGGACCGACGCCGGGGGTGCGTGATGTTCGAACTGGCACCGCGCCTCCTGGCCGTGCTCGACGGCGGCGACCCCGTCGTCGTCGCGACGGCCGTCGCGATGTCCGGCAGCGCGCCCAGCGGGGTCGGGACGTCGATGGCCGTCCTGCCGGGCGGCCAGGTCGTCGGGACGATCTCCGGGGGCTGCGTCGAGGGGTCGCTGTTCGTGACCGCCGAGCAGGTGCTCGCGGACGGCGTGCCCGTGCTGGAGCGCTTCGGCTTCGACGACGACACGGACGACCCCGACGCGGTGTGGGCGCCGGCGCTCCGCTGCGGGGGCCGGGTCGAGGTCCTGGTGCGCCGGATCGTCCCCGGCGACCCCGTCGTGGACGTCCTGCGACGGGCGGCGTCGGGCGTGCCGACGTCGCTCACGGTCTCGCTCGAGCCCGACACGCTCGGTGCGGTCGTCACCGCGCCGGACGGGTGCCGCGGCCGGGTGTTCGTCGAGCGCGCCGACGCCCGGCCGCGGTGCATCGTCGTCGGGGCCGTGGAGTTCGCCGTCGCCGTGACGAACGCGGCGGCGGTGCTCGGGCACGCCGTGACCGTGGTCGACCCGCGGCCGGTGTTCCTGACCGACGAGCGCTTCCCCGCCGCGGACGAGCGCATCGTGGGGTGGCCGACGCGAGTGCTCGAGGGGCTGCCGATCGACGCGTCGACGGTGGTCGTGGTGCTCTCGCACGACGACCGGTTCGACGCCGCGGTGATCGACCTCGCGCTCCGCCGCGGTGCCGGGTACGTGGGGGCGATGGGCTCCCGTGCGACGCACGAACGGCGGACGGCGGAGCTGCGCGCGCTCGGGACGCCGGACCTCGGGCGGCTGCGGTCCCCGATCGGGCTCGACATCGGCGCGGAGACCCCGGCCGAGATGGCGGTCGCGATCATGGCCGAGGTGATCGCCGTGCGTCGGGGTGCTCCGGGTGGGGCGCTCGCCGGCGGGGCGGGGCCGATCCACCGGCGGGCGGTGGCGGCGGGCTGAGCGGTGGGACGGGGCCGGTCTCGGGCGTGCCTGGTCGTTCCGGGCGTACCTGGTCGGACGTCCCGCCCAGGTACGCCCGGTCCCGCTCTCCGTCCCGCCCGCTCTGGCGAGCGCCCGCGGGCGTCAGTCGTCGCGCACGTACCCGGTGTCGGGGTCGATCTCCGCGAGGAAGGAACGGAGGTCGCTGCGCATCCGCTCGTCGTCCGCGCACAGCCGGAGGTTCGTGGCAGCGAGCTCGTCGGGCGCTGGTCCCGGGGCGGAGGACGAGAGCGTCCCGCCGAAGCCGTAGCCGGGGTTCGGCCCGGTCAGCCACGTGACCTGCGTGCTGCTGCCCCGCACGCTGACGAGGAAGCGCTCGCCGTCGACCTCGAGCTCCCACTCCGCCGGCACCGAGCGCGAGCCGTCGGGCCAGGTCGTCCGCCCACCGTCGTGCCAGCCGAAGGGTCCGGCGAGCACGGTGAGCCGGGCGTGCTCCCGCGGGTCGGACAGCTGCCATCCGTAGTTCGTGGGGACGACGTGGCTCACACCGTCGACGTCGAGACGCTCCCGGCTGTCGCCGAGGCCGTCCGTGTGGACCTCCTCGTCCGTCCAGACCAGGAACTGGCTCACCCAGTCGTCGGCGTCCTCCGGTGGTGCGAACAGCCACCACTGGGGCGCACCGGTCGAGGGCAGGCGGACCTCGAGCCGAGCCGAGGGAGCTCCCGAGTGCGAGAAGGTCACGCCGAGGACACCGCCCTCGGCCCGGACGTCGGAGCACCGGTAGCCGTCCCGTGGCGGAGCGGCCCGGAGCGCGGCGACGATCGCCTGGTCGGTCAGCACGCTCCGATCCTGGCAGGGCGGTCGCGGCGGCGGCGGGCTGCGGGGGCGCGGGGCGTCGCCGTCCCGCCGAGACGCCTCCGAGCGCGCGAGGCGCCGCCGAATCCGGGGGCGTCTCGCACACCTGGGGGCGTCTCGTGCATCCCGGGTGTCCCGCATCCGGGCGCGTGACGGCCCGCCGCCGTCACACCGGCGTGCGCGCCAGGCGCTCCGCGAGCCGCGCCGCGATCTCGCGCTCGTCCCCCGTCACGAGCCGGTGGTCCCGGACGACCACGCGCCCGCCGACGACCACGTGCTTCGGCCGCCGCCCCGGGGACGCCCAGAGCAGCCCGCCGACCGGGTCGGCAACGCCTGCGTCCGCGACGCCCGAGACGTCCCACACGCACAGGTCGCCCGCGGAGCCCGCACCGAGGTGCCCGAGCTCCGGGCGTCCGAGTCCCGCCGCCGACCCCTCGGTCATCATCCCGAGCACCTGCCGTGCCGGGAGCTGCTGCCCGACGAGCGCCGACACCTGCATTGCCAGCCGGCCGTCGGCGAGCAGGTGCCCCGCGTCGTTGCTCCCGCCTCCGCTCGTCCCGAGGCCCACCGGGATCCCCGCGTCGGCGAGCGCCGCGACCGGGGCGATCCCCCACCCCATCGGCACGTCGCACCCCGGCGCGTGCGTCGCGCTCACCCCGGCGTCCGCGAGCCGGGCGACCTCGTCGGCGGTGACGTCGCACAGGTGCGCGATCGTCACGTCCGGTGCGAGCCACCCCCACTCCTCGAGCAGGTCGAGCGGCCGCCGCCCGTACCGCTCGAGGGCGATGGCGGTGTCAACCTGCTCGTTCGCCTGGGTCCGCCGGCGCAACCCGTTCTGCGCCGCGACCTCGCCGAGCGCCCGGAAGGTCGCCTCACCGTCCGAGTGCACCCCGGCCGGCCCCACCGCGACCTGGAGCCGTCCGTCCGGATCCACCCCGCCGACGGCGCGCTCGTGCAGCAGCCGCCCGGCGATCGCGTCCGCCGACGCGGCGGCATGCTCCGGGTCGTCGCGTGCCGACCCCCGGACGAACACGAGCCGTCCGCCGAGCCCGCGGACGGCGTCGACCGTCGCGCCCGCAAGCACCACGGTGTCGTCGGTGGTCGCGTCCGCGGGCCAGTTCAGGTGGTGGTCGGCGATCGTCGTGACGCCGGACAGGAGGCCCTCCGCGGCTCCGGCGGACGCGGCCAGTCCGTACAGCTCGGGATCGTGCCCCGCCCGGGCGTACGCCGCGGCCATCGTCGGGAGCCAGTCCGCCATCGGGACACCGCGCGTGCCCGGCAGCGTCCGGAACGCGGTCTGCAGCAGGTGGTGGTGGGCGTTGACGAGGCCGGACGTCACGACGCATCCGGACGCGTCGAGCGTGGTCTCGAGGTCGCTGCCGTCGTCGACGACGACGTCACCGTCCCGTTCGGTGCGGGGGTCGACGAGGACACGGCGGGCACCGGTGACGGTCAGCATGCGACGGTTCTAGCAGCCGCCTGTTTCCGGGGCGTGACGGCGGATGCCTCGGGGGTGCCTGTGTACGCTCGCACCAGGTCGGATGGGGGTGGACGACGTGGGTGGTCTCGGGTCGGACGGTGTCGTGGCGCGGTCGATGCTCGGCATCCTCTCGAAGCGCATCGGCGCGGCGGTGGTCGTGGCCCTGACGATGTCGCTGTCGACTGCTTGTGCAGGAGGAGGACCCGTGGAGTCCGGCGCATCCCTGCACCGCGGCGTCTCGTCGGACGCCGCGAGACGGTCGGTCACCGACGTGGTGGACCGCACCGCGGCGATCGTCGACGGGGACTGAAAGGTCCTCAGCGGGCCGCGACTCGGTCTGTGCCCGGGCTCCGACGGGTCCGGCGATGCCGAGGACCCGGGCGGTGTCACGTGGGTGTACATCGCGCAGCGGCCCGGCTCGGACGACCCGGAGGACGATCTCCGCAGGGTCGAGGCGTTCTGGCAGCGCCTCGGTATCACGACGAAGCGGTACCGCAGCGGTGGCGACGACCCGGACCTCGGGGTGTCCGGACGGGGCGGTCCGGTCACCAGCATCGACTTCCTCTCGTCGGCCGAGGGGGGCTACAGCATCGACGGTGGGTCACCGTGCGCGGACGGCGACTTCGGCGAACTCGCCACGGGCACGCCCTCGCCGGCCCCCTGACCCGTCGCCCATCCCGTCCGCAACTGCTCGGCAGCGGTCGCGAAGGACGTGGCGATGTCCGGGTCGGGGTCGAACAGGTTCTGGATCCGCAACCCGTCGAAGAGCGCCAGGAGCTGGTGCGCCCCGCGGACCGGGTCGGTGGTCGACGGTTCCCGTCCGGTCGCGACGTCGTGCGCCAACGCCTGCTGGATCGAGGATCGGAACGCGCGGTAGCTCACCAGGAACGCCTCACCGGCCGCCTCGCCCGGGTCGGCAGCGGGGGCGAGTGCGGAGACGATGAGGCGGTCGAGTGCCGGGTCAGCCGAGAACGCCACCACGAGCGCACGCAGCCACGGCACCGTCCCCTCGGTCGCGGCGAGCGGGGCGAGCGGCGTCGTCACCTGCTCGAGCCACGTCGCGAGCGTCGCAGCGAGCAGGTGCGGCGTGGTCGGGAAGTGCGCCGTCACCGTCTCCTCGGACACGCCGGACCGCTCGGCGACGAGGCCGGACGTGCAGCGAGACGGCCCCACGTCCCGCAGGACGCCGATCGCCCCCTGCAGCACGCGAGTGCGGACCGGCTCGCTCGACCGACGGGTCGAGAGCTGCTCGGGCGGGGTCCTGCGGAACCACTCCAGCAGGGCGTGTGCCCGCGAGGTCTCGGCTGCGGGGTCCGCCGGTCGTTCCGGGTCGAACAGGTCCACGTAGCCCGGGGTCGCGTGCACCGCGGGGTCGTCGGTCCGGAACGCGATCGTCCAGTCGTCGAACGACCGCTCCTCGACCGGGTCGTCGAGGAGGACCTGCACGTCGACGTTCGCCGGGTCGGCGGCCACCTCGTGCACGCGCTGCCGGACGATGTCGGCGGGGCCCTCGACGATCCCGAGCACGTTCGCGTCGTGCAGTGCGAGCACCCCCGTGATGCCGAGCTCGGCGTTCCTCGCCCGCTCGACGGAGACGAGGTGAGCGAGGTCGTCGTGACTCAGTCGGCCGGTGCGTGCGGTCGTGAAGACGAGGCAGCGGAGGGTCATCGGTCGGCTCCGTCAGGATCGGTCGTGGCTGCTGCGGTGGCGGGGTCCACGTCACGTCGGACCGCGAGCACCGTGAGGTCGTCGCCCACGACTGCGGGCACGTCGTCGAGGAACGCCCGGAGCGTGTCGTCGAGCGCGGGCGCGTCGACGAGCCGCCGGGCGAGCGCGGTCAGGGTCTCGAAGTCGGCGTCGGGGAGCTCGAGGATCCCGTCGGACGCGACGAGCAGCACGTCGCCCGGCCCGAGCGCGTCGTGCCGCGGCAACCGCGGGAAGCCCCGGGGCTGCAGCCCGATCGGCAGGTCGGCGGACGGGATGCGCCGGGTCGAGCCGTCCGTGCGGGCGATCGCGGCGAACCCGTGGCCGGCGTCGACGAACTCGAGTGCGCCGTCGGCCAGGCGGAGTCGGGCGTGGAAGAGCGTGGCGAACGCCGAGGCCCGCTCCAACCGGCCCCGCACGGCACCCTCCGCCCCCTCCACCGCGACGCCGGGGGTCTCGCGGACCAGGGCGTCGAGCGCGCCGAGCAGGTGGGCGGCCAGCAAGCCCGCCGGGACGCCCTTGCCCATCACGTCGCCGACCGTGACCACCAGGCTGCGGCCGTCCGGGGCCGTCGCACACTGTGCGAGGTCGCCGGACACCCCCGCAGCGGCCCGGGCGACGTGTGCCGCAGACCACCCCGTGCCCGCGCGACCGTCCGGCAGCAGCGCAGCCTGCACGGTCCGGAGACGCGAGGCCTGGTCGAGCCCGGCGTCCTCGTCGTCGTAGACGTCCTGCAGTGAGACCACACCGCAATGTACCGCTCCGCCGTTCCGACGGGGCACCCGGCACGCTCCGGGAAACCCCGCGGTGACACCCACGAAACACGCGCACCCTAGGTTCGCCCCATGTCACAGACCCTGATCCGCGCCGGCTGGGTGCTGACCGCAGCACCGGACGACGCCGCCACCCCCGCCGCGATCCGCGACGGCGCCGTCCTGCTCGACGGGGACCGCATCGCCGCCGTGGGCACCTTCGCGGAACTGTCCGCCGCCCACCCGGACGCCCCGGTCCGCGGGGGCGCGTACGACGTCGTGACCCCGGGGTTCGTGAACACGCACGGGCACTTCAGCGAGGGGCTCATCACCGGCATCGGCTCGCAGTACACCCTGTGGGAGTGGCTCACGGCGCTGATCGGCCGCGTCAACCCGGTGATGACCCGCGAGAAGGCCTACGCCGGCACCGTGCTGCAGGGCATCCAGCTGCTCCGGAGCGGTGTCACGACCGCGAACGACATGTTCTGCGCGGACCCGATGCCCGACGAACCGGCGACCCCCGGGGTCGTCGCGGCGCTCGAGGACCTGGGCCTGCGCGGCGTGGTGTCGTTCGGCTCCGGGGACGTCGACCGGGACTTCGGTGCGACGCCGATCCTCGAGGAGTTCGAGGCCCTGCGCGAGGCCGCCGACGCCAGCCGGTACAGCACGTTCCGGGTCGGGGTGTCGTCGATCGGGCGGTACACCGACGACACCTGGCAGGAGCACGTCGACTACGCGGTCGCCGGTGGCCACGGCGTGCACGTGCACTTCCACGAGGTCCGCGAGGAGGTCACCTCAGCCCGGCAGCGCACCGGCCGCACGGCCATCGGGCACGCCGAGGCCACGGGCATGTTCCAGGTGCCGGTGATCGCGGCGCACAGCGTCTGGGTCGACCGGGAGGACCGCGAGCGCTACGCGTCGAACGGCGTCGGCGTCGCCCACAACCCGGTCGCGAACGGCATCCTGGCGAGCGGCATCGCCCCGGTCGCGGAGCTCCGGGCCCTCGGCGTCCCGGTCGGCATCGGCGTGGACGGGCCGGCGTCGAACGACTCGCAGGACTTCCTGCAGGCGATGAAGACGGCGGCGCTCCTGGCGCGCGTCCGGGACCTGCAGGCCACGGCCATGAGTGCGCGCGAGGCGTTCGAGATGGGGACCATCGGCGGCGCCCGCGCGCTGCGGATGGACGCCGAGATCGGCTCGCTCGAGCCGGGCAAGCGCGCCGACCTGGTCGTGTTCGACGGCGACTCCCCCACGCTGGCGAACGTGCACGACCCGTACCAGGCGGTCGTCTTCGTCGCCGGCAGCCGTGAGGTCCGCGACGTCTGGGTCGACGGCGAGCTGAGCGTCGCCGACCACGACGTCACACGGGTGGACGTGCGCGAGGCGGTCGCCCGCGCCCGCCCCCTCGCCCGTCAGCTGGTCGCCGAGGCGGGGCTGGAGCGCCTCTCGGCGCTCACCGGCGGCGCACTCGACGACACCGAGCGTCCGTAGGGGCGGTCCCCGACCCGGGTCGGGGACGCGGACGGACGGGAGGCGGTGCGCACGTCGTGCGCACCGCCTCCCGTCCGTCCGTCCCCGGCCCCGGCCCCGTCAGAGTTCCAGGACCAGGCGCGGACAGCCGCGCCGCGCGCGCGAGACGCAGACCATCATGCTGCGGTCGTCGGCCTGCTCCTCGGGACTGAGGACGGTGTCGCGGTGCTCCACCGCACCCTCGAGCACCGGGGTCTCGCACGTGCCGCACGTGCCCTCGCGGCAGGAGGACAGCACGAACGCGCCGGCCTCCTCGGCGACCTCGAGCAGGGTCCGGTCGGCGGGGACCGTGACGGTGACGCCGGTGACCGCGAGCTCGACCTCGAACGGCTCGCCGGGGGCGTCCACGTCGGCGGCCGGCTCGAAGCGCTCGACCCGGAAGCTGCCGGCCGGCCAGTGCGCGGCCGCGGCCTCGACCGCGTCCATGAGGCCGCGAGGGCCGCAGCAGTACACGACGGCGTCGCGCGGCTCGGCGAGGAGCCCGACCACGTCGAGCCGCGGGTGCTCGTCGGCGACCGCGAGGGCGACCCGGTCGGGGTGCGCCGCGACGAGGTCGTCGACGAAGGCCATCCGGTCGCGGGTGCGCCCGGCGTAGTGGAGCTCCCACGGCGTCCCGGCACGCTCCGCGGCGGCGATCATCGCGGTGATCGGGGTGATCCCGATGCCGCCGGCGACGAAGACCGCGGGGCGGGACGGGTCGAAGCCGAAGTGGTTGCGGGGACCGGCGACCGCGACCTCGGTGCCGACCGCCAGGCCGTCGTGCACGGCCGCCGAGCCGCCGCGCCCGTCCGGTTCCCGGAGCACCGCGATCCGCCAGTGCCCCTCGGGGGTCGTGCCGACCAGGGAGTACTGCCGCTCCGTGCCCGGCGCGACCTCGAGGTCGACGTGCGCGCCCGGCTCCCAGTCCGGCAGCGCGGGGTCGTCGAGGGGCGCGAGGTCGAGCGCGACGACGTCGGTCGCGACCGTCCGGCGGGCGGCGACGCGCAGCCGCCGGCGCTCGGGCGCCCCGGTCACGCGACCACTCCGGCGCGCGGGGTCTCCTTGACCACGATCATGTGGAAGCGGCTGCCGTCCGCGCTGCACCACCGGTGGCCGGTGCCGCCGCGGTAGTAGGCGGAGTCGCCCGGCCCCAGGCGGAGCGGCTCCTGTCCGCGGAGGTCGAGCAGGACGTCGCCGGCGAGCACGGTGAGGAACTCGTCCTCGCGGTGCTCGAAGTACTCGCCGAGGTCGGTGTTGTCCCCGGTCCACTCGAGCGGTTCGAAGGCGTGCGGTCCGGCGTGCACGAGCAGCCGCGCTTCGCCGCTCGAGAACGGCCCGCGGGCGCCCTCCCCCGCCCGGATCACCTCGGGGGCGCGGTCGTCCTGCTCCGGGCGCTCGGGGGCGCCGGCGGCGAGCAGTTCGACCTGGGTGGTGCCGAGCGAGGCGGCGATCTTCTCGAGCGACACCATGCTCGCGCGGGAGTGTCCGCGTTCGACCTGGCTGAGGAACGGGTGGGACAGGCCGGTGGTCTCGGCCACCTGCACGAGCGTCAACCGGGCGGCGCGACGACGTGCGCGGATGTGCTCGCCGATGCGCTGCGTCTGCTCGTCGACGACGCGGTCGTTCTCGGTGGGGGTCGCGGTGCTCACGCGGACTCCTCTCGGTGTCGTTCCGGGTCTGAGCGGGTGTCACACACGGCAACCGCCGTGAAACGAGGGGGAAACACACCCGCCCTAGCATCGGAGATGTTGATGCGATCAACATTCTCACACAACCCGGGAGGCCGCCATGGACTCGTCAGCACCGCGTCCGGTCGACCTGCTGCGCGGTGCGCTGCTGCACGACGGACGGCTCGTCGACGTCGCGATCTCGGGTGACACCGTGGCCGAGGTCGCCCCGGCCGGCACGCTCCGCGGCTCGGTCGACGGCACACTCGACCTCGCCGGACGACTGCTCCTGACCGCCCCGGCGGAGCCGCACGCGCACCTCGACAAGGCCCTGAGCGCCGACGCGATCCGCCCGCCGCTCGGCGACCTCGGTGCCGCGATCGCGTCTTGGTCCGCCCACGCCACGACCATGACCGTCGACGAGATCGCCGACCGCGCCCGCACCGCAGCGCTGACCATGCTCGCCGCCGGCACCACCGCGGTCCGCAGCCACGTCGACGTCCTGAGCGGTCGCCGCAGTGTCGACGACGCCCCGGCCCCCGTCGAGTCCGCCGTGCGCGGTGCGCAGGCCCTCGTGCGGGTCCGTGACGAGCTCGCCGGGCTGATGGACCTCGAGCTCGTGGCCCTGGCCGGACCGCTCGCCCCCGACCACCACGTCGAGGCCGTGCTGGCGTGCGGCGTCGACCTGGTCGGCGGCGCCCCGCACCTGGCCGAGGACCCGCTCGCCGACGTCGACCGGCTGCTGGCCCTGGCCGACCGGCACGGGGTCGGCGTCGACCTGCACACCGACGAGAACCTCGACGGACCGGTCACGCTCGACCACTTCGCCCGCGCCGTCAGTGCTCGCCGTGATCCGGGCACGGACGGCCGCACCTGGACCGCCGGGCACTGCGTCCGGCTCGGCACCCTCGGGCCCGAGCGCCGCGCGGAGGTCGTCGCCGACGTCGCCGCGGCGGACCTCGGCATCGTCACGCTGCCGATCACGAACCTGTACCTGCAGGGCTGGCAGCACCCGGTGTCCACGCCCCGCGGGCTCACCGCGATCCAGGCGCTCACGGCGGCCGGCGTCCGCGTGGCCGCCGGCGCCGACAACGTCCGCGACCCGTTCAACCCGGTCGGCCGCAGCGACGCACTCGAGACCGCGTCCCTGCTCGTGACGGCCGGCCACGTGACGCCGGACCAGGCGTACGCGATGGTGAGCGACACCGCCCGGAGCGTGATGGGCCTCCCGGCCGCCGGTCCCGTCCCCGGACGGCGAGCCGACCTGCTCGCGATCGCCGCGACCAGCGTCACCGACGCCGTCGCGAACGCCCCGGCCGACCGCATCGTCCTGTCCCGCGGGCGGCTCGTCGCCCGCACCGAGGTGCGCACCACCGTCGCCGCGACCGCGGCGCCCGTGCCCGCCTGACCCCGACACCCCCGACCCGATCCGCACACCCACCGAGGACCCGAGGTGACCGTGACCACCACCGCCCCACCGCCCGTCACCGCGACGGACACCCTGCTCGACTTCCGCGACGTCGAGATGACCTTCCCGAACGGGACCGTCGCCCTGCAGGGCGTCGACCTGACCGTCGACCGCGGACAGTTCGTGTCCGTCGTCGGCCCCTCCGGCTGCGGCAAGTCGACCCTGCTCCGCATCGCCTCCGGGCTCGAGTCCGCGTCGCACGGCACCGCCGGGGTCGCGACCGACCGGATCGGCTACGTGTTCCAGGACGCCACCCTGCTTCCATGGCGCTCGGTGCAGGGCAACGTCGAGCTGCTCGCCGAGCTCGGCCACGTCCCGAAGGCCGAGCGAGCCGCCGGGGCCGCGCGCGCCATCGACCTCGTCGGGCTGACCGGCTTCGAGACGAACCTGCCGAAGCAGCTCTCCGGCGGCATGCGGATGCGCGTCTCGCTCGCCCGGTCGCTGACGCTCGACCCGGAGCTGTTCCTGTTCGACGAGCCGTTCGGCGCCCTCGACGAGATCACCCGCGAGCGCCTCAACGACGAACTCCTGCGCCTGTTCGTCGAGCAGCGCTTCGCCGGCCTGTTCATCACGCACTCGGTGTCCGAGGCCGTGTACCTGTCCACCGAGGTCATCGTGATGTCCGGCCGTCCGGGCAGCATCGTCGGCCGGTTCGAGGTGCCGTTCCCGATGCCCCGCGACCCCGACATCCGCTTCACCCCCGAGTTCGCCGAACTGGTCGGCGAGGTCTCGCACGCACTCCGGGAAGGACACCGCTGATGGTCACCCTGCAGGAGGTCTCCGAGGCCCGGGCCGTCCGGACCGCCGCGCGCCGCACCGCAGGCCGTCCCCGTCGTGCCGTCACGTGGTGGCCGCCGCTCGTCGTCCTCGCCGTGCTCGTCGGCATCTGGTACGCGGCGGCGGCGTACTACGACCACGTCCGCGGGCTCGCCTTCCTGGTGCCGTACCCGCACCTCGTGCTCAAGGCGATCGTCGCGCCGACGATGCCGGACGGGTCGCCCTCCACCTTCGGCACCGACCTGTGGTCCGCCCTCGGCCGCACCACCGTGGTGTCGCTCGTCGGACTCGCCTTCGCGATCGTGATCGGCGTCGCCTGGGCGATGGCGATGGCGCAGGCGAAGTGGCTCGAGCGCTCGCTGTACCCGTACGCCGTCGTGCTGCAGTGCGTGCCGATCCTGGCGCTCGTGCCGCTCATCGGCGCCCTGTTCGGCTACGAGTTCGCCAGCCGGGTCATCGTCACGGTGATGATCGCCCTGTTCCCGATGGTGTCGAACACCCTGTTCGGCCTGCAGTCCGCGGACCGGGCGCAGCGCGAGCTGTTCCGGCTGCAGCGGGCGAGCCGGTTCGCCCGGCTCGTGAAGCTGCAGTTCCCCGCCGCCCTGCCGTCGATCTTCGTCGGCCTGCGCACCTCGGCCGGCCTGAGCGTCATCGGCGCGATCGTCGGCGACCAGTTCTTCCAGCGCGGCAACCCCGGCCTCGGCGTCCTCATCCAGGTCACCGCCTCGCGCCTGATGGGTCCGGAGCTCTACGCGACGATCATCATCGCCTCGCTCTACGGCGTCGCCGTCTTCCTCGTGTTCGGACTCGTCGGCCGCCTGGCCGTCGGGCGCTGGCACGACTTCAGCTGACCGGCCCGCCGGTCCCGCTCCACCCCCACAGCACACCCGTCCCCCACCACCCCTCCCCGCACCACCCCTTCCCGACAGCACCACGAGACCCGCACCACGAACGGAGCCTCCATGCGCACCACCACCCGACTCGGCGTCGCGACCGCCGCCCTCGCCGCGACCGCGCTCGCCCTCACCGGATGTGCCGCCGGCTCGTCCTCCGGATCGAGCACGACCGCCGCGACCGCGCAGTCCGCCTCCGGCCCGAAGGTCGACCTGTCCGGGGTCTGCCCCGCGACCGTCGTCGTCCAGACCGACTGGAACCCCGAGGGCGAGCACGGCCACCTGTACCAGATGCTCGGGCCGGACCCGCAGATCGACGCCTCGGGCAAGACCGTCACCGGCGACCTGTACGCGAACGGCAAGAGCACGGGCGTCAAGCTCGAGATCCGCGCCGGCGGCCCCGCGATCGGCTACTCGAAGGTCTCGTCGCAGATGTACCAGGACAAGTCGATCACCCTCGGTTACGTCTCCACCGACGAGGCCGTGCAGTTCTCCGGCAACCTGCCGACCACGTCCGTCTTCGCCGAGAACGACACGTCCCCGATGGCGATCATGTGGGACCCGAAGACCTACCCGAAGGTCGACAGCATCGCGAGCCTCGGCAAGGCCCTGGCGAAGGACGGCGGTGTCGTCCGCTACTTCAACGGCGCCGCGTACATGACCTACCTCGAGCAGTCCGGCACCCTGCCGAAGAGCGTCCTCGACGGCAGCTACGACGGCACCCCGTCGAAGTTCGTGTCGGCCGGCGGCAAGGACGCGCAGCAGGGCTTCGCGACCGCCGAGCCGTACATCTACCAGAACCAGGTCGCGGCCTGGGGCAAGAAGGTCGACTACGCGCTCATCTCGAGCACCGGGTGGAACCCCTACCCCGAGGCGATGTCCGTGCGCAGCGGCGACCTGACGAAGCTCACCCCGTGCCTGCAGAAGCTCGTCCCCGTGATGCAGCAGGCCGACGTCGACTACCTGAAGGCACCCCAGGCGACGAACGACCTGATCACGAAGCTCGTGCAGCAGTACAACAACGGCTGGACGTACGACTCGAAGGTCGGTGCGTTCGCCGCCGCGCAGATGGTGAAGCTCGGCATCGCGAAGGACACCGACGGGTACATCGGTTCCGTCGACGACCAGCGCATGCAGGACTTCATCGAGAAGGCGAAGCCCGTCTTCGCCGGCTCCGGCGACGTGAAGAGCGACCTCAAGGCCTCGGACCTGTACACGAACGAGTTCCTCGACAAGCAGATCGGGCTCGGCAAGTGACCCGGGTCGGCTGAGCCGACCCACCACCGGACGGGAGGCGCGGGGCACGCCCGCCCCGCGCCTCCCGTCCGCCGTTCCCGCACCACCCACCCCACAGGAGTGAGCATGACCACCGTCACCCCCGCCGCCACCATCGTCACCCCCGCCGCCCTGGCGGCGCTCCGCGCCGATCTCGTCACGCTCCTCGGCGAGCGCGGGGTGAGCGCCGACGAGCGCAGCCGCGCCCGCGCCTCCGTCGACGAGGCGACCATGAGCCCCATCCTCAGCGCGCAGCTGCCCCTCGGCCTCGCCGACCTCGTCGCCTACCCCGCGTCGGCCGACGACGTCGCGGCCACCCTGCGCGCCGCCGTCCGGCACGGCGTCCCCGTCACCACGCGGGGGAAGGGCACCGGCAACTACGGCCAGGGCATCCCGCTGCACGGCGGACTCGTGCTCGACACCTCGCGGGCGCGCGCCGTCGTCGAGGTCGGCGAGGGCTGGGTCACGGCCGAGGCCGGCGCCTCGATGGTCGCGCTCGAGCAGGCCGCCGCCGCCACCGGCCAGCAGCTCTGGATGTACCCGTCCACCGCGCAGTCCACGATCGGCGGGTTCCTGTCCGGCGGGTCCGGGGGCACCGGGTCCATCGCGCACGGGTCCAACTGGCAGGGGTTCGTCACGGCGCTCGACGTGGCGCTGCCCGGCGCCGACGGACTGCTGCACGTCGAGGGCGACGAGGCGCAGCCGTTCGTGCACACCTACGGCACCGCGGGGATCATCGCCCGCGCCACCGTCCGGCTCGAACCGCTGCAGGAGTGGCGCGCCGTGTACGCGTCGTTCCCGACGTTCGAGGAGGCCCTCGTCGCCGTGCGGACGCTCCGCGGGCTCGACCCCGTGCCCCGGCTCGTCAGCGCCGATCGCGCCGAGGTCGCCGCGACGCTGCCCTCGGACGCCGCGATCCCGGACGACCGGGCCAGTCTGCGGGCGATCGTCGACGACGCCGTGCTCGACGAGGCACGGGCGCTGATCGAGCAGGCCGGCGGGAGCGTGCTGGACGTCCGCGAGGGCCTGCAGCAGACCACCAAGGTGTCGATGCTGTCCTACAACCACCCGATCTGGTGGCTCAAGCGGAACACCCCGGACACCGAGTGGTTCCACGTCGAGGTCGGCGGCGAGGCCCTGATCGACCGGATCGCCGAGGTCGAGGCCGTGTACCCGGGCGGGATGCTGCACATCGAGGCGGCGCACGTCGGCCCGATCGGGATGCTCACCGCGCCGTACACCGGGGCCGAGGACGTCTACGCCGGGTACCCGCTGCTCCGCGACCTGGGGGTCCGGGTGCACAGTCCGCACCAGTACTACGTCGACCACGGTGTCGAGGAGCTCGTGGCGCTCAAGCAGCGCACCGACCCCGAGGGGCTGCTCAACCCGGGGCACGTGATCGATCCGTCGCTCGTGGTCAGCGGCGGCTCGACGGCGTCGGCGCAGCCGGTCGTCCCGGGGTTCGGCAAGTGACCGCCGGCTCACGGCTGCTCGCCGAGCTGTCCGGCCCGGCGGTGGCCGCGGGGCTCGGTCCCGACTCGATCGTCGTGCAGCCGACCGGTGCCGTCGAGCACCACGGCCCGCACCTGCCGCTCGTCACCGACTTCCTGCTCGCCGACCGGATCGGGGGCGCCGCCGTCGAACGGGCCGCCGCCGAGGGCCTGGACGTCTGGCAGCTCCCCACCATCGCGTTCACGAAGTCCGACGAGCACAGCTGGGCGCCGGGGACCGTGTGGCTCGACGAGTCGACGATGTTCGACACCGCGGTCCAGGTCGGACGGGCGGTCGCGCTGATGGGCGCCGGCTCGCTCGTGTTCGCGAACGGACACGGCGGGAACGTCGCGCTCCTGCAGGTCGCGCTGCGGGAGATCCGGAAGCGCTACGGGCTGAAGACGTTCCTCATGCCGACGCTCGCGCGGGTCCCCGGCCCCTCGGGCGAGGACGCCGACGAGCGCGGCCTCGGGATCCACGGCGGTGCGGCCGAGACGTCGATGATCCTGCACCTGCGGCCGGACCTGGTCGACATGTCGCTCGCCGAGCGGTGGGTGCCCGACCACCTGGCCGAGTTCGAGCGGATCCGGTTCAACGGCGGGCCGGTGTCGTTCGGCTGGCTGTCGAACGACTTCGGGACGCCCGGGGTCGTCGGCGACGCGAGCCGGGCCACGGCGGCGTACGGGCAGGCGCTGTGGGACGTGTCGCTCGACGAGGCGGTGGCGTCGCTGCACGAGATCGCGCGCTTCGACCCGGCGGTGGCGCGGCCGGCGGCCGGCGCCGGCGCCGTCGCGGGTGGTGCCGGCGCGGGTGGTGCCGTCGGGGTCGGTGGTGCCGCCGTTCCCGCTGTGGTGGCGGTGTCGTGACCGTGCTGCCGGGGCAGGCGGCGGCCGCGACCGGCGACGCCGCTGCCCCGGCCGACCCGGCCGCCCTGGTCGACCCGCTCGTCCTGGCGGCGGCCTGGCTGCCGTCGGCCGAGGACGGCCCGGGTCCGACGATGACGCTGTCGACGGTCGGGCTCGACGGCTACCCCGACGCCCGGACCGTGCTGCTGTCGCGGTTCGACGGGGAGCGCCTGCACTTCCACACCGACGCGAGGAGCCGGAAGGCGGCCGAGCTCGCCGAGCTCGCCCGTGCGGCGGTGACCCTCGTCTGGCCGGAGGCGGCCCGGCAGCTCGTCGTCGTCGGCGACATCGCACCCGTGACGGACGCCGAGGCCCGAGCCGCCTACGCCGCCCGCACGCGGTACCTGCAGGTGCTCGCGTGGGTGAACGACCGCGAGGCCGCGGAGCGTGACCCCGAGCACCGGCGACGGGTCTGGGCGGACTTCACGGCGTCGCGCGGTGGTGCTGCGCTCGATCCGCCGTCGACGTGGGCCGGGTACGCGCTGACCCCGCATCGGATGGTGTTCTGGCGCGGTGCTGTCGACGCCGCGAGCCACCGGACGGCGTACGAGCGGGGCCCGGACGGCTCGTGGTCGCAGGAGTCCTGGCCGGGCTGACCGGCGTGCTGTGCCCGCACTCGGCGGCTTCGAACCACGTCCCCGACGTCGAACCAGCGGCGCCGCTCGGTTCGACGTCGGGAACGTGGTTCGACCCGCGCACGCGACGCCGGGCTGACCGGCGCTACGCCCCGCCGAGCGCCCGCGTCGCCAGGTGCAGCGCGAGCCGGGTCTCCGGGTCGCCGAGGTCGACGCCGAGCAACCGCTGCACCCGGTCGATCCGGTCCGCCACGGTGTTCCGGTGCACCCCGAGCACGGCCGCGGTCTCGGCGACGGACGACTCGGCGTCGAGGTACGCCGCCAGGGTCGAGCGGAGCGCTCCCCCGCCGCGCTCGAGCGGGGCGAGGAGCTGCTCGGCCGCCGGCAGGAACGTGTCGGTCTGCGTCCACGCGAGCAGCAACTGCGCCAGCCCCAGGCGGTCGACGTGCACGAACCACCCCGACTCGGGCCGGGCGGCGGCCAGGCGGACGGCGTCGCCGGCTTCGCCGAGGGTCCGGACGAGTCCGGCGGGCCCGGCGTGCACGCTCCCGACGCCGACGTTCGTGTCGACGGCCGAGCGCAGCGCGTTCTGGGCGGACCGGACGGACGCGGCGAGGGCGGCCACGGCGGCCCGGTCCGGCTCGTGCGGCACGGAGCACCAGAGCGCCCAGCCGTCGGTCTGCTCGACCACGACGACGTCCAGGCCCTCGCCGTCGAAGGCCATCTCGACCTCGCGGCGCAGGGCGACGGCGTCGACGGGTCCGCGGGCGACCAGCCGGATGCCGACGTGCCACGCGTCGAGCTGCCACCCCGCGGCGATGGTGCGCTGCACGAGCGGCGGCGCGGGTGCCCCGTCGGCCGTGCGGAGGTCGTCGAGCATCGCCATCCGGTAGCGGGCGTCGCGTTCGTCGTCGAGCCGGGTGAGCACGAGGCGGTGCCCGGCCGCGACCGCCGCGACCCGCAGCGCCGTGGCGAGCGTGGCCCGCTCGGCGCGGAGCGGCGCGGTCAGCCCGACGGCCAGCCAGGCGCGCGGCCCGATGCCGGTCGGCACCGGCACGGCGACGACCGTCTCGGCAGCGCCGCCCGACGAGCCAGCACCACCGGACGACGCAGCGCCGCCCGACGACGCAGCGTCACCCGACGAGCCAGCACCGTCGGACGAGGCGCCGTCGCCGGGGTCCGTCGCCCACACCGGCTCGCTCGTGCCGACCGTCCGGGCGAGCAGCGCGGCCGTCGACGGCGCGACCCCTGCCCCGCGGAGTGGTCGACCGGAGGCGTCGAGGAACCGCACCGGGTGCCCGAGGTCCGCCTCGAGCCGGGTGAACAGGTCCTCGAGCTCGGGGCCGGCGTCGAGCCCGGCGCGCGCGGCGACGACCGCGGCCCGGGCGGCCGGGGCGTCGCCGGTGCCGATCAGCTCGTGCACCCGCACCGACGTCGTCCACGGGTCGGGCGTCGCGAGCACCCCGACCCCGAGCCGGTCCGCGAGCGCCGCGGTCCCCGGCCCGGGCAGCGGGGTGTCCTCCGCCACGGCGACGACGAGGACCGCGACCCGGGCGGACGCGGCACGACGGAGCAGCACGTCGAACCGGGCGTCGAAGCGGGCCACGGGGGTGAGCAGCACGACCGCGTCGTCCTGCGGGGTGAGCGTCCGGCCGACCTGCTCCGGCGTGCCGACGACCCCGCGGACCGCCGCGACGGTGCCGGTCACCGGTCCCACGAGCACCTCGGTGCCGGTCGGCAGCAGCGGCAGGAACTCCGCGACGGGGATCACGCGGCGACCTCCGGCACGAGGTCGGCGTCGATGCCGAACGCCCGCGGCGACACCCGTTCCGTCCGGCGCGGGTCCGCCCGCCACCACGGGGCTCCGGGGAGCACGAGCACGGCGAGCTCGTCACCGACGCGGGCCCGGTCGGTCGCCACGGGCCGCAGGGACCGTGCGTCGACGACGACGATGCAGCTCGGGGTGGCCGCGACCGGCTCGCCGTCGACCAGGCAGTGCACCCACTCGCTCCCCGCCTCGACCCGGACGACGGCCCCCGACCCGAGGTCCTGCAGTGCCATCGACCCGTGCACGAAGGCCACGGCGTCGCCCCCGCGCTGCACGTCGAGCACCCGACCGTGGGCGACCAGCCGACCACCGACCGCGGCCGCGAGCGTGCCGACGTCGCGCGCCCCGGCAGCGGCCCGTCCGGCACGGAGCGCGCGGCTGACACTGCCCAGGACGGCGCGGTCCGCGAGCGTCCCGGCGTCGACGGGGCCGATCGCGAACGCCGCCCACCCGCCGCTGTGCGACACCGCCTCGCGCCACACCGTCTCGAGGTCGCTCGGGTCGGGGGCGTCGACGACGATGCGGAGGCCGCTCGACGTGACGGCGGCCGCGGTGACCGGGACCGGGTCGACGAACAGGGACAGCTGGTCGATCCGTGGCGTCGCCCGACCGACCAGGTCGGCGTCGACGAGCGGCAGCCCGGCCGCCACGGCCGTCAGCGCGGCCGCGGGTCCGGTGACCCCGCCGATCTGCGCCGCGACGACGGCGTCCGCCCGCCGACCGGTCCAGCGCTCGACGGCCGCGAGCGCGTCCGGCAGTTCACGACCGCTCGGGGTCTTCTCCTCGAGCACGGTCGTGGATCCGATCAGCCCGACCGCCACCACCGACCCGAGCGCGCCGTCCAGCGGCACGACGGGCACCGCGGCCGCGGCGAGCGCGGTCCGCAGCGCGTGCAGCATGTGGTCGACCTGACCGCCGCCACCGCACCCCAGGAGCGCGGTGCCGCGACCGAGGTCGTCGACGTCGACGGCCTGGAGGCTCGTCACGGCTCCGTCACGCTGCTCGCCCTGGTGCACACCGTCGATCCTCGCGCATCAGCGCGGCTCAGCGCGCCCCCACCGGCACCCGTTCGTGCAGGTCCTCGACGGGCACGAAGGCGTCGTCGAGCCCGAAGCACGAGGGTCCGAAGACGGCGAGTGCCTCCGGGGTGCGCATGAGGTCGGGCGTCGAGACCCCGACCACCCGGACGCGCTGCCCGTACCGGAGCCGCTCGGTCGTGATCGGCTCGGCGGTCTCCGCGTCGAGGACGCAGATCAGGTCCGGCACGACGGCGACGAGCCGGCCGTCGCGTCGCGCCACGAGGTTCTCGTTCTGGAAGGCGATCTCGAGCTCGGAGCCGTCGGCGCCCTGCACGGTCGCGCGGCCCTTCGCGAACCCGTCCACCGTGCGGCGCTCGACGTCGACGACCTTGCCGTCGAACAGCTCGCGCAGGTGCGTGTAGATCGTCTGCGAGAACGCCTCGGCGAGGCCCTCGACGGGGTCGCGGTGCTCCTCGCGGGCGACCCGCACGGCACGACCGACGGCGAGCGCGAGGGACAACGTGCGCGGCACCGCGGTCTCGCGGACCTGGCGTCCGGTCATGGCGTACTCGGCGATGTACGCGACGCCGCCGAGCCGGATCGTGACGCCGCGGGCGAGCCACTCCATCTGGCGGTTGTCGTGCCCGGTGTCGATGACGACGCCGTGGCCGTTCTCGTCGCTGATCGCGAGCGGCGACCCGGTGACGCCGTACACCGAGAACGTCTCCATCTGCAGCTCCGGGAACGCGCGGCCCATGCCGTCCGCGTCGACCACCGGCAGTCCCCCGGTGGCCCCCACGAGGAGCGGGATCATCGAGTTGATGCCGCCGCACTCGATGGGCATGGTCGCGCTCGCGGTGCGGCCGAGGTGCTGCTCGAGCCGCCGGAGGGCACCGAGCGGCTCCGGGCCCGCCGGGAGTCGTTCGAGCACGACGGTCGGGGCACCCATCTGCGCCGTCGGGATGACGAGGGCGTCGTCGGGGACCTCGTCGGGGTCGAGGATCGTGACGGGGCCGTGCTCCGTGATCGCCGCGCGGACGAGCAGCATCCCCACCGTCGGGTCGCCGCCGCCGCCGGTGCCCAGGATCGCCGCGCCCCGGGCCAGGTCGGGCAGGTCGTCGACGTCGATCGTCCAGCTCATGCGTGCTCTCCCTCGCTGACGGTGCCGTCGTGGCGGACCGCCGGGGTGTCGTAGCCGAAGTACCTCGGGCCGGCGAGCGCGAGGCCCGCCGGGGTGTGCCAGCGCGGGTCGGCCGGCGCGGTGACGATCCGGACGCGCGCGCCGAACCGCAGGCCCTCGGTGGTGATCGGTTCGCCGGTGTCGGCGTCCAGGGTGACGATGAGGTCCGGTGCTGTGGTGCGCACCGACCCGGCCACCTCGACCAGCAGGTGCTCGTTCTGGAACCGGAGCAGTGCCTCCCGGCCGGTGTCGCTGCCCGACCCGGTCAGGTGGGCGGTCCCGCGGGCGAACCCCGTGACGGTCTTCCGCTCGACGTCCGTGACCTTGCCGGTGAAGACGACCCGACCACCCAGGACCGACGCGACCGCGTCGACGGGGTCCTCGTTCGCGGCGCGCGCGTCGACCAGGGCCTCCCCGAGCCGGACGCACAGCGACAGGCTGCCGCGGACGTACGAGTCGCGGACCTGTGCACCGCTCATGGCGTAGTTCGCGGTGATCGCGGAGCAGCCCATCTCGACGGTCGCGGTACGGGCGAGCCGCTCCGCCCACCGGTTGTCGACGGTGTCGAACACGACCGAGTTGCCCTTCTCGTCCGCGAGCGCCATCGGCGTCGCGCGGACCCCGGCGAGCGTCGGCAGGACCATCTGGACCTCCGGGAAGGCGCGGCCCATCGCGTCTCCGTCGACGAGCGGCAGGCCGAGCTCGGCCGCGGCGACGATCGGACTCGTCGAGTTGACCCCGCCGACCTCGATGCATGCGATGTGTGTCGGCGTGACCCCGAGGTGCGCGGCCAGGCTGCGGACCGCCTCGGCGAACTGCCCGGCGGACGGGGTCTTCTCGACCATCACGGTCGGCGCGCCGATCATCGCGACGTTGAGCACGACGGCGTCGTCGGGCAGGTCCTCGACCTGCACCACCGGCACCGGGCCGTGCGCACGGACGGCGGCCTCGGCGAGCAGCCGGCCGATGTACGGGTCGCCGCCGCCGCCGGTGCCGAGGATCGCGGCGCCCCGGGCGAGCGCGGAGCAGTCACCGTCGATGGTGGTGAGCGGCCGGGTGCCCGCGAGTGTCCCGACCGGGCTCTCGACGGTGCTCATCGGACGAGGGCCCCGAGTGCGAGGTCCCCGACGGCCTTCGCCCGGATGCGGGTGGCGTTACCGGGCAGGTACGGGATCGGGACCTCGTCGAAGTCGACGATCGCGACGCTCGACGGGTCGGCGCCGGCCGCGACTGCACGGTCGACGGCCTCCTGCCGGGCCTCGTCGACGACCGCGGACCGCTTGCCGTCGCTGATCGCGTAGACCTTGTCGACCTCGCCGGACACCTGCGCGATGGCGGCGCCGATCGCGTTCGCGACCGAGTAGTGCTCCGGCCGGTGCACCGTCCCGAGCCCGGGCAGGGTGTCCGGCAGCAGCACCGATCCCCCGCCGACCGCGACCACGGGCAGCGGCGCGGACGAGGTGCGCATGCGCTCGACGACGTCGGCGACGCGCTCGGCGATCACCGCGAGGGACCGCTCGGCGACCTCGGCGGGCACCCCGGCGACCCGTGCGGCGTCGCCCACCGTGCCCCGGCCGCCGCGGACCGCGACGTCGGTGGCGGTGAGGGTGTCCCCACCGAACACGAGTGCCTCGTCGACCAGGCGGTACCCGACCGAGTCCGGTCCGACGACCGCGCCGTCCTCGCGGATGCGGGACCCGCCGCCGATGCCGATCGACAGCACGTCGGGCATCCGGAAGTTCGTGCGGATCCCGGCGACCGCGACCTCGCCGGTGGCCTCGCGCGGGAACCCGCCGGTCAGGACGCCGACGTCGCTCGTGGTCCCGCCGACGTCGACGACCGCGCACGTGTCGAAGCCGGAGAGCACCGCGGCGCCGCGCATGGAGTTCGTCGGGCCGGACGCGAACGTCGCGACCGGGTAGCGCCGGGCGTACTCGACGTCCATCAGGGTGCCGTCGTTCTGGCTGAGGAAGAGCGGCGCCTCGATGCCGCTCGACGCCACCGAGCCGGACAGCCCGTCGACGATGGTGTCTGCGAGCTCCCGGAGCGCGGCGTTGATGATCGTGGCGTTCTCCCGCTCGAGCAGGCCGATGCGGCCGATCTCGCTCGACAGCGAGAACGCGACGTCCGGCCCGAGCTCGGCGGCCAGGATCTCCTGCGCGCGCTGCTCGAACTCGTCGTTGATCGGCGAGAACACCGACGAGATCGCGACCGAGCGGATGCCGGCGGCGGCGATCACGGCGGCGTGCCGCTTGAGCTCCTCGAGGTCCAGCGGCGAGATCACCCGGCCGTCGAACTCGTGCCCGCCGTGCGCGAGGAACGCCCGGCCCTGCACGGCGCCGACGAGCCGCTCCGGCCAGTCGGTGTACGGCGGCAGCGAGGCGGTGGCCGGGAGCCCGAGCCGGACGGCTGCTGTCGGGGCGAGCCCGCGGGCCTCGATGAGGGCGTTGATGAAGTGCGTCGTGCCGATCATCACGCCGTCGACGTCGGCGGACCCGAAGTCGCGCTGCTCGCGGAGCCCGGCGAGCGCCGCGACGATGCCGGAGGTCACGTCCTGGCTCGTCGATCGCTTCACGGCCGCGGCGACCGTGCTGCCGTCCATCAGGACGGCGTCCGTGTTCGTGCCGCCGACGTCGATGCCGATGCGCATGGGGGTCCTCTCGGGGTGGTGCGGATGGTGGAGCGGGTGGCGTCGGCCGTGCCGCGGCCGGATCAGGAGGCTGCGGCACGGCCGACGTCGGCGACGGTCGACGTGGGGGGAACGCCGGCCGTCGGTCTCAGGGCGCCGGAGCGGGTGCGGGCGCAGCCGGCGCCGCCGCCGCGACGGTGGGCGCCTGCTCGGTGCGGCTGACACCGACGCCGCGGACCCAGCCCGCCTTGCCGGCGACCACGTACAGGACGAAGGCGATCACGACCGAGTTGATCGACGGGATGCCCACGGTGACGAAGTAGCCGACGACCGAGGCGATCACCCAGATGACGAGCGTGGCGGGGACCCACGTCGGGCTCGTCGCCGGCAGCGACTCGCTGTCGCTGAGCTCACGACGCCAGCGCTTCACGACGAAGTACTCGGCGACCATGATGCCGGCGATCGGCGGGAAGACGACGCCCAGGACGATGAGGAACGGGGTGAACGCACCGAGGAAGCCGACCGCGGCGAGCACGGATCCGACGACACCGAGCACGAGGGTGACGACACCGCGGTTCACCTGCTTGCCGAAGACGACGTCGATGAAGTTCGTGACGCCGAGGCTCGAGCTGTAGATGTTCCAGTCGTTGATCTTGAACGTGCCGAGCAGGATCACGAGGATGCCGACCCAGCCGACGCTCGACGTGATCACGCGGGTGATGTCCGACGAGCCGACGGCGTGGGCGAGCAGGACGCCCGCGAGCCCGATGACGTACTCGCCGAGGGTCACGCCGAGCGCGGTCTGCTTGACGACGTCGCCGACCGACCGGTTGAAGCGGGTCATGTCCGGGGTGATCACGGCGCCGACGATGAAGCCGCCAGCGACCAGCGTGGTGCCGGCGACGAAGCTCAGTTCGGGGCCAGCGGGGGCCTTGGCGGCGAGCTCGGCGATCGAGTGCTTGCTCAGCTCGACGACCACCGCCCACCCGACCAGGATGAGGAACAGCGGCACGGTCACGTTCGCGAGCCACTGCATCGAGTGGAACCCGCGGAGCACGATCGCCGTGACGAGCAGCCCGAACACGAGCGACCACGCCCACGCCGGCAGCACGGGCAGGATCGCGACGAGCCCGGCGGCGGAGACACCGGACTGGATGCCGAACCAGCCGATCAGGCTCAGGCCGATCGCCAGGCCGACGAGGGCGGACCCGGCCTTGCCGAACCCGGTCCAGCGCGCGATGACCGAGGTGTTCAGTCCCTCGCGCATGCCGATGACGCCGACGAAGACCGACACGATCTCGAGGATCACGGCGCCGAGGGTGATCGCCCAGAACGCCTGCCAGAACCCCATCCCGAAGCCGAGCGTGGCGCCGAGGAGGAACTGGGACAGGGCGGAGATCTGACCGAACCGTTGGACGGCCACCTGGAACCAGCCGTAGCGGGCGGTGGTGGGGACACGGGACAGGGAGTAGTCGTCGACGACGACGGACGGGGCTGGTGGTGCTGACGCTGCACTGGCCATCGGGATGCTCCTGGGGAAGGGGTGCCGGTCGGGCGACCGGGTTGGGGCAACCGTAGTGACGGGCCAGGAGCGGCAGAACGTGCAGGTCGTCGTTACGGGCACGTGAATCCGTGCACCCTGCACACCCCGCTGCGGAGCCGTCTCGGTGCGCGTGCGGCGTCGGTGGAGCAGAGGACGTCGGGTGCGCTCCCGGCGGGCGACGTCGTGTGCTCCATCGCTAGCGTGCGCGACCCCGGCCCGACTCCGACCCGACCCGGCCCGGCACGCCCGACCCGACCCGACCGCCCCGGCCCGCCCGGGAACGACGAAGGCCCCGCCGCAGTGCGACGGGGCCTTCTCGTGTGGTGCGCTCGAAGGGACTCGAACCCCCAACCTTCTGATCCGTAGTCAGATGCTCTATCCATTGAGCTACGAGCGCATCCGGCTTTCCAGCCGAACCGGCCTTGCGGCCGTGGAAGACTCTACAACAGGTGCGGCGCGGAACGCGAATCGAGCCGCGCCGACCCGGCCCCTCGGCGTGTCGCAGGACTCACACGATGGTCGGCTCCTCGTCGAACACCTCGGCGAGGAACACCTGCAGCGCCTGCCACGACCGACGGTCCGCCCGCTCCTGGTACTGCGCGCCGTGGTCGGGGGCGTCGGTCCCCGGCACCGCGAACGCGTGCATCGCACCCGCGTACGTCACGACCTGCCAGTCGACCTCCGGGGCGCCCCGCATCTCGTCCTGCCACGCGGTGACCGCGCTGTCCGGGACGACCGGGTCCGACCCGCCGGTGAGCACGAGCAGCTTCGCCCGGATCGCGGCGGCGTCCGACGGGTCGTGCGCGATGAGTCCACCGTGGAAGGAGACGGCCCCGACCAGGTCCGCCCCGGTGCGGGCGAGTTCGAGCGCGCCGGACCCGCCGAAGCAGTAGCCCATCACGACGATGCGCGAGTGGTCGACGTCGGGGTCCTCGCGGAGCTGTTCGAGCCCCGCGGTCAGCCGGGCGCGGAAGAGCGGCAGGTCCTGGTAGAACGAGCCGGCGACCTCGGAGGCGGTGTCGTCGCCCGGGCGGACGCCCTCGCCGTAGACGTCGGCACCGAACGCGACGTAGCCCAGGCGGGCGAGCATCGCGACGCGGGCCTCGACGTGCTCGTTGACCCCGTGCCAGTCGTGCACGACGAGGACGGCGGGGCGCGGGCCGGACTCCGCGTGGTCCTTCGCCAGGACGCCGAGGAGCGCGGTCCCCTCGTGGTCGTAGCGGACGGGCTCGACGCGGACGTCGGAGCCGGCGGGAGCGGGGACGGTGGACAGGACGTCGTCGGTGGTCTTCACGATGCGCGACGCTACGCCGCGCGACCAGGAGACGGACGGGAGGATCGTGGCGGGGCCCGCCACGATCCTCCCGTCCGTCCGCGCGCACCGCGCGCACCGCGTCAGCAGTCGATGTTGTCCCAGGAGTCGGGGCCGACGGATCCCGCCGCGTACTCGTCGAGCGGGGTGTCCCCCGCGCGCCAGGCCTGCAGGAACGGCTCGACGACCCTCCACCCCTGCACCGCGCTGTCCCCGCGCACCGACAGCGTGGCGTCGCCCTCGAGCACCCCGGCGAGGACCTCGCCGTAGGCACTCAGCCGACCCGGGTTGAAGGTGGTCGTCAACGAGGTGTGGTCGATCGTGTACGGGTCGCCGGGGCCGTTCACGTTGAGCTCGAGCTGCATCTCGTCCGGCGCGATCCAGATCCGCAGCTTGTCGGGTCGTTCGGCGCCGGTGAGCCCGTTCGGCACGTGCGGCGAGTCCTTGAACGTGATGACGATCTCGCGGCGTTGCTGTTCGAGCGCCTTGCCCGAGCGGAGCGTGAAGGGCACCCCGGCCCACCGCCAGTTCGCGACCTCGAGGGTGAGCTGCGCGAGCGTCTCGGTGCCGAGCGACGGGTCCACGCCGTCCTCGTCGACGTAGGACGGCAGCGACCGGTCCCCGATCGTCCCCGCCGCGTAGCGGGCCCGCTTGCCCGCGGCCACCACGTCCCCGCCCCACGGCCGGACGGCGCGCAGGACGAGCTCCTTCTGGGTGCGCAGGTCGTCCGCGTCGATCGACGCCGGGGCCTCCATCGCGACGACCGCCATCACCTGCAGCAGGTGGCTCTGGATCATGTCCACCAGGGCGCCCGCCTTGTCGTAGTAGCGCGCGCGACCCTCGAGCCCGAGGGTCTCGTCGTAGACGATGTCGACGCGGGCGACGTGCTGCGACGACAGCAGCGGCTCGACGATGCGGTTCGCGAAGCGCAGGCCGAGCAGGTTGAGCACGGTCGAGCGGCCGAGGAAGTGGTCGACGCGGTGGATCCGCTCCTCGGGCAGGAAGGAGTGCAGCAGGTCGTTCAGGTGCTCGGCGCTCGCGGCGTCGGTGCCGAAGGGCTTCTCGAGCGCCAGGCGCGTGCCCGACGGCAGGTCGAGGTCCTGCAGGACCGCGCAGCTCTTCTCGGTGACCGCCGGCGGCAACGCGAAGTAGACCGCCGGGTCGTGGTCGCACGCGGCGAGGAGTGCCCGCAGGTCGTCGGCGTCGGTGACGTCGGCCTTGCGGTACGTCGAGGCGGCGACGACGTCGAGCAGCCGCTCGCTGAGCCGTTCCCCGCCGTCGTGGGCGCCCTCGTCCTCCTCGTTCTTCGACGCCTGGGCGTTCTCGAACGAGGTCTTCACCTGCGCCTTCCAGTCGGCGTCGGAGAGGTCCTCGACGCCGGCGCCGACGAGCTGCACGTCCCAGTCCTCCTTCACCTCCAGCAGGGTCGCGAGGCCGGGCAGCAGCAGTCGCTTGGACAGGTCGCCGCTGGCTCCGAGGATGAGCAGGCTGGTCTGGAGGCTCGACATGCCCCAGACGGTACTCACGCGTTCCGGCGCGTGGCCGGGCTGCGTCGGTACGGTGGTCCCAGTCCGGCGCGAGGGAGCACCATGAGCAGTGGGTACGGAGGGCGACGCATCCGCGTCGCCGTGGTCGGGACCGGCATGATCGCCGGCGTCCACGCGCGGGCGGCGCGTGCCGCCGGGGCGGAGGTGGTCGGGGTGCTCGGCCGGACGCCGTCCCGCTCCGAGCAGGTCGCCGCGCAGCTCGACGTCCCCCGCGGGTACGCCTCGCTCGACGACGTGATCGCGGACGCGCCCGACGTCGTGCACGTCTGCACGCCGAACGACCAGCACCACCCGCAGGCCCTCGCGGTCATCCGCGCCGGGATCAACGTCGTGTGCGAGAAGCCGCTCGCGATCAGTGCCGCGCAGGCCGCCGAGCTGGTCGACGCCGCGGACCGTGCGGGCGTCGTCGCCACCGTGCCGTTCGTGTACCGGTACCACCCGGTGGTCCGGGAGATCCGCGGTCGGATCGCGGCCGGCGAGCTCGGGCGGATGCTGGCCGTGCACGGGCACTACCTGCAGGACTGGATGCTCGACGAGGACGCCTCGTCGTGGCGGGTCGACGCAGGGGCCGGCGGGGTGTCGCGGGCCTTCGCGGACATCGGTTCGCACTGGTGCGACCTGGTCGAGTTCGTCACGGGTGAGCCGTTCGCGTCCGTCTCCGCCGCGACCGACATCGTCTACCCGACCCGACCGTCGGCCTCGGGTCCGTCGTTCTCCGGCTCCCCCGACCCCGACCCGGTCGCGGACGCCGGGCAGCGCGCCGAGGTGACCACCGAGGACACCGCGGTCGCGACCTTCCGCACCGCCTCCGGCCGCATCGGGAACGTCGTCATCTCGCAGGTCGCCGCCGGACGCAAGAACCGGCTGTGGTTCGAGGTCGACGGCACCCTCGGCTCGGCGGCGTTCGACCAGGAGCAGCCCGAGTCGGCGTGGTTCGGCAACGAGCGGGGCGCCCAGGTCGTCGTCCGCGACCCGTCGCTCGGCTTCCCGGACCAACGGAGGCTGGCGGTCGTGCCGGCCGGCCACCCGCAGGGGTACCTCGACGCGTTCGGGGCCTTCGTCGCCGACACCTACGCGGCGGTCCGCAGCGAGGGCGACCGGTCGGCGTGGCCCGACGGGCTGCCGACGTTCGCGGACGGCGCCCGTGCGGCGTCGATCATCGAGGCGGTCATCGGCAGCGCGGCCGACGGGTCGTGGCGGGGGATCCGGTGAAGCTCGGGATGCTCACGGCATGCCTGCCCGGGTGGTCGCTCGAGCGGATCGCGGCGTTCGCGGCCGAGCAGGGCTACGAGCGGCTCGAGGTCGCGGTGTGGCCGGACACCGGGTCGCGCGACTTCGAGGCGGCGCACCTGCCCGTCGCCACGTTCACCGAGTCCGACGCCGCCGCGACGCGGGAGGTGCTCGACCGGTACGGGCTCGAGATCTCGGCGCTGGCGTACTACGAGAACAACCTGCACCACGACACCGACCACCGGGCCGCGGTCAAGGAGCACCTGTTCCACGCGGTCGACGCCGCTGCGATGCTCGGCGTGCCGTCCGTCGGCACGTTCGTCGGTCGGGACAACACGCTGTCCGTCCGCGACAACATGGCGCTCGGCGACCGCGTGCTCCCCGAGCTCGTCGAGTACGCCGGCGAGCGGGGCGTCCGGCTGATCGTCGAGAACTGCGTGATGGAGGGCTGGCACCCCGACGGGTACCCGGGCAACCTCGCGTACTCCCCCGAGCTCTGGCACTGGGTCACCGGACTCGGGTTCGGCCTGAACTGGGACCCGTCGCACCTGACCTGGATCGGCATCGACCCGGTCGAGACGATCCTGCCGTTCGCCGAGCACATCGTGCACGCGCAGGCGAAGGACGTCGAGCTGTTCCCCCGGAAGCGGGACGAGTACGGGTTCTTCGGGAAGGTCGACAAGGGCGACGACCCGTGGGACATGGGCTGGTGGCGCTTCCGCGTCCCGGGCCGCGGGGTCGTGGACTGGCCGCACGTGGTCGACCGACTGTACGAGGCGGGGTTCACCGGCACGCTGAGCGTCGAGCACGAGGACCCGCTGTGGGGCGGCACCGACGACAAGGTGCTCGAGGGCCTCCGGATCGCGCACCGCACCCTGCGCCCCCTGATCGCACGGGAGTCCTGAGCGCGTACAGGAAGCGGCGAGCACGGTGGAGCGCATGGGCCAGACCGTGAGCGACTTCGTCATCGACCGCATCAAGGCGTGGGGGGTCTCCCGCGTGTTCGGGTACCCCGGGGACGGCATCGGCGCGTTCGACGGTGCGCTCGGCAAGGCCGACGGCAGCGAACGGGCGCTCGAGTACGTCCGCCCGACGCACGAGGAGATCGCGGCCCTCATGGCCACCGCGCACGCGAAGTTCACCGGCGAGGTCGGCGTCTGCGTCGCGACGTCGAGCCCCGGGGCGTTCCACCTGCTCAACGGCCTGTACGACGCGCAGATGGACAACCAGCCCGTCGTCGCGATCGTCGGCCAGCAGGGCCTGGCGTCGATCGGGTCGTTCACCCAGCAGGAGTCGAACCTCGAGCGCGTGTTCGCCGACGTCGCCTGCTACGTCGAGACCGTCGCGACGCCGGACGCGGTCGGGGTCGTCGTCGACACCGCCTTCCGCACCGCGATGCTCCGCAAGCAGCCCGCCGTGGTGGTCCTCCCCCACGACGTCCAGGCCATGGCGTACGAGGCCCCCGCCGCCGAGCACTGGGTGTCCCGGTCGAGCGACGTCGCCCCGTCGATCCGGATCACCCCGCCGCAGGACGAGATCGCCCGGTTCGCCGAGGTCCTGAACGCCGGTGAACGCGTCACGTTCCTCGTCGGTGCCGGTGCCCGCGGTGCGACCGACCTGGTGCTCGCCGCCGCCGAGAAGACCGGCGCCGGGATCATCACGGCCCTCCGGGGCAAGGACGTCGTCCCCTCGGACGTGCCGTACCACACGCAGCAGGTCGGCCTGCTGGGGTCACGCCCGAGCCTCACGCAGATCAAGGAGTGCGACACGATCGTGCTCCTCGGCTCGAACTACCCGTACGGCGAGTACCTGCCGGCGAGCGGCCAGGCCCGCGGCGTGCAGGTGGACATCAAGCCGGAGCAGATGGGGCTGCGCTACCCGACCGAGCTCAACCTGTGGGGCGACGTCGGCGCGACGCTCGAGGCGGTGCTCCCGCTCCTGCACGACAAGCAGGACACCGCATGGCAGGACAAGCTCGCCGGTGAGATGCGCGAGTGGGAGGCGGAGATGGACCGCCAGGCCGAGGTGCACTACGACGACGGCGTCAACCCGCGCCGCGTGATCCGCGCCGTCAACGAACGTCTGCCCGAACGCGTCACCGTCACCTGCGACGCCGGGACCACCGCGGACTGGTACGGCCACCACATCCGCCTGCGCCGCGGCATGCACGGCGACATGTCCGGACGCCTCGCGACGATGCTCGCGGCGATGCCGTACGCCGTCACCGCGAAGTTCGCCTTCCCGGACGCCCCGGCGGTCTGCACGATCGGCGACGGTGCGTTCCAGATGCTCGGCATGAACGAGCTCATCACCGTCAAGAAGTACATGGCGCAGTGGCCGGACCAGCAGCTCGTCATCGTCGTCATGCACAACGACGACCTCGGCCAGGTCTCGTGGGAGATGCGCACCGAGGACGGCAACCCGATGTGGTCCGGCTCGCAGGACGTCGAGACCATGGACTACGCCGGGTACGCGCAGCTGCTCGGCTTCACGGGCATCGCGGTGCACCGGGACGACGAGGTCGAGGCGGCAGTGGAACGGGCGTTCGCGAACCCGGGCGTCACGCTCATCGACGCCTACGTCAGCCGCAACGTGCCGCCCCTGCCGCCGCACATCACCGCGGAGTACGCGATCAACACCGCGAAGAGCCTGCTCAAGGGCGACCCGGCCGAGCTCGGGGTGGTCAAGGACTCGGCGAAGGCCATGGCGGCCGAGGCCGTCGAGCGGGTGAAGGGGGCGTTCGGCCGGGACTGACCGCCGGGCGGGGACGTCCGTCACGTGTTGCCGATGTGAACACCTCGTGACACATCGCGGCAACCCCTGGCGCGTCCCCTGTGGGTTCTCCTAGGTTCGTCGCCGATGAACACCACCTCCCACACCCGAACGCGTCGCGCCGCCGCCGGCGCGGCGCTCGCGACCGCCGGCGTCCTCGTGGCGCTGTCCGTCCCGTCCGCCGCCCTCGCCGCCGAGGGCGACGCGACGATCGACCTCTACAACGTGAACGACTTCCACGGGCGCATCGCCCAGTCGCTCTCCTCGCCGCCGCGCGACGGCGACGCCGCCGGTGCCGCCGTGCTCGCCGGTGCGCTCGAACAGCTCCGTGGCAGCGACCCGTCGACCTCCGCCTTCGTCAGCTCCGGTGACAACATCGGCGGATCGACGTTCGAGTCCTTCATCCAGGAGGACCAGCCGACGATCGACGTGCTCAACCAGATGGACCTGACGGTGAGCGCGATCGGCAACCACGAGCTCGACCGTGGACAGACCGACCTGCGAGACCGCGTGATCGGGGCCGACGGTGCCCGCAACGCGAAGTGGGACTACGTCTCCGCGAACATCCTCGACTCGGCGACGGGCAAGCCCGCGTTCGACCCCTACGCGATCCAGGAGATCAGCGGCAAGCGCGTCGGGTTCATCGGCGCGACCGTCGACCTGGTCGGTCAGGGGCTCGTCAGCCCCGACGGCATCGCGGGCCTCGAGATGGGCGACATCACCACCGAGGTGAACAAGGTCGCCACGCAGCTCACCGACGGCGACGAGGGCAACGGCGAGGCCGACGTGCTCGTGCTGCTCGTGCACGACGGTGCGGAGTCCCCCACGCCGGTCACCGCCGACGGCGGGTCCGACTTCGCCCGCGCGGTCTACGGGGTCACCCCGAAGGTGTCCGCGATCCTCTCGGCGCACACGCACCAGACCTACACGTACTCGGTGGTCCCGAAGGGCGGCACGGTCCCCCGTCCGGTGATCCAGACCGGCTCGTACGGGTTCAACCTCGGGCACGTGCAGCTCACGGTCGCCGCGGACGGCACCGTGACCCCGACGAAGAACGAGAACATCCGGCTCGCCGGCAGCACCTTCCCGAAGGACGCCGCGGTCCAGGCCACGGTGGACACCGCGGTCGCCGAGGCGGACCGGCTCGGTGCCGTCGAGCTCGGTGCCGTCGACCGCGACCTCAAGCGCGCCGTGCAGTCGAACGGCTCCGAGAACCGCGGCGGCGAGTCCACGCTCGGCAACTTCGTGGCCGAGGTCCAGCGCTCGCAGACGCAGCGCCAGGGCGCCCAGATCGCGTTCATGAACCCGGGCGGGCTCCGTGCGGACATCGCGTCCGGCCCGGTGACCTACAAGGAGGCAGCGGTCGTCCAGCCGTTCGCGAACACGCTCGTCGTGCTCGACCTCACCGGTGACCAGGTCCGCCAGGCGCTCGAGCAGCAGTGGCAGCCCGCGAGCGCGAGCCGTCCGTTCCTCAAGCTCGGCACGTCCTCCGGGTTCTCGTACACCTACGACCCGCTCGCGGACGCCGGGTCCCGCATCACCTCGATGACCCTCGACGGCGCTCCGGTCGACGCGGACCGCACGTACAAGGTGACCGTGAACTCCTTCCTGGCGACCGGCGGCGACAACTTCGCCGCGTTCAAGCAGGCCGCGGCCAAGCAGGACAGCGGCATGGTCGACCTCGAAGCCCAGGTCGAGTACTTCAAGGCGAACCCGTCGGTCGCGGTGCAGGAGGACCAGCGCGCCGTCGGCGTCCGTGTCAGCGACGCTCCCGAGGGCGGCTTCGGCCCCGGCGACGAGGTCCGGATCGACCTGTCGTCGCTGACCTTCAGCAACGCGGCGGACCAGGCAGGTTCGGTGTCGGTGAGCGCCGGCGGCCAGGAGCTGGCCTCGTCGCCGATCGACACGTCGGTCGTGGACACCACCGACGAGCAGGGACGCGCCACGCTGACCTTCACGGTGCCCGGGGTCGGCGGCGACCAGCCGACCGCCCGTGCGGCGGCGACGGGCACGGCGCTCCGCGCGGTCGCCCCCGCCGCGACCACCGACGAGCCCCTCGTCGTGACGCTGCCGAACGGCCAGACGATCACCCTCGCGGTGACCGTGCCGATCGAGGCCGCCGTCGACCCGACCGACCCGACCGATCCCACCGACCCCGGCACGCCGGGCACCGGTGACCCGAGCGCACCCGGCACGGGCGGCGGCTCGATCGGCGGCGGCAACGGAACGGGCACGGGCAACGGCGTCGCGGACGGAGCGCAGCGCCCCGGCACGGGCGCCCTCGCCTGGACCGGCGCCGAGCTCCTGCCTGCGGGCATCGCGGCCGGTGCCCTGCTCCTCGCCGGGCTGGTGACGATGGTGCTCGTGCGTCGGAACCGGGCCCTGCGCGGCGCGACGGTCGAGACCGACTGACACCGCGCCTCCCGGCTGGATCCGAGGACGGGCCGTCTCACCCAGGTGAGACGGCCCGTCCGCCGTCCGGCGAACGAGGGGCGGCGGCCCGTCCGACTTCCGTTACGGCCCGCGCAACAACCGCGAGGAGGGGTACGCTCAGCCTGTCGCACAGCGATGCGCCGCGCCGGGTCGCCCCCCAGGGCCGGACGGTGGTTCCGTCCGCGGACTCCGCGGCGCGGGTGCTCTCCGTCTCCAGGGAAACGGCGGAGGGCACCCACCATCGACCACCGGGGTTCAGCGGAACAGCTGCTCCCCGATGTACGAGCCCTTCCGCGGTGCCGGCGGCACGGCGAACACCCCGGACCCGATGTGCGACACGTACTCGTTCAGCCGGTCGGACGCGCCGAGCTTCCGCTGCAACCGGGTGAAGTGGTCGGGGTCCGTCATGTACGCCGCGAAGAGCAACCCGGCGTCGAGCTGGCCGTACTGGTTCAGCCCGTCCGTGTAGTTGTACCCGCGGCGCAGGATCTTCACGCCGCCGTTGGCCTCGTGCGCGGCGAGGGCGATGTGCGAGCGCGGGTCGATCGCCGTCGCACCGTCCGCGTCGGCGCCGTGCGCGGCCGCGTGGAAGTCCGGCGTGGTGTGCTCGCTGCCGCCGGACAGCGGCGCACCCTCGACCTTGGTGCGGCCGAACACCCGCTGCTGGTCGCTGACGACGTCGGCGTCCCACGTCTCCAGGTTCATCCGGATCTTCCGGACCACCTGGTAGGTGCCGCCGGCCATCCACCCGGCGTCGGAGTCGAGCCACACGAAGCGCTCGTACTCCTGGTCCGAGGTGACGTTCCGCGTGCCGTCCTTGAAGCCCATCAAGTTGCGCGGCGTCGACTGCGAGGGACCCGCGGACGCGCGGCCGAAGCCGATCACCGTCCACCGCACGGTCGCGGTGCCCCGCGCCATCCTGGCCAGGTCGCGGACGGCGTGGTACGCCACCTGCGGGTCGTCGGCGCAGGCCTGCAGCGAAAGGTCGCCGCCGGTCAGCCCGTCCTCGAGCGCGTCGCTCGGCAGGGTCGGGATCGCCGCCAGGTGCGCGGGACGCTTCGCGGCGAGGCCGAAGCGCTCGTCGAAGACCCCGGGGCCGAGGCCCACCGTCACGGTCAGGGACGCGGGGCCGAGGTCGAGCGCCTCGCCGGTGTCCGCGCCGACGCCCTCACCGTGGGCCGGCTCGACGCTGCCGATCGTCCGGCCGGCCTGCAGCTGCGCGATCGCCGCGGACCAGCGGGCGAGGAGCACCTGCAGCTCGGTCGCGGTCGAGGCGGTGAGGTCGAACACCATGAACACGCAGTGCCGCTGCGGGGTCGTGCGGATCCCGCCCTGGGGCTGCCGCGCGGCCGTCGCGTAGAACGGCACCTGCTGCGACAGGTCGATCGACTCGTCGGCGTTCGCGGCCGCCGCGAAGGGGTCGACGCCGGTCGCGGCCGTGGCCCCGGCGACGCCGGCGACCGCACCGACCCCGGCACCGGCTGCGGCGAGCCCGGCGCCGAGCAGTCCGCGACGGGAGAAGCGGGACGCGGTCACGCCGTCGCGACCTTCTCGGCCAGGCGGGACAGCGGGTCCTGGAGCGCCTGGACCTGCTGTGAGATGCGGTTGGCGTCCTTCGCCTTCGCGGCGTCGTCCCACGTGCTGAACCCGCCGAGGGCGTTCGCGTCGCGGAAGCCGTCCATCATCGTGTTCGTCGCGTCGAACTGCGCGGCGATCTGCTTCGTCAGGGCCGGGTCGACCTTGGTCAGGCCGGGCTTGAGGTACGCGAAGGCCTGCCGGGCGCCCTCGACGTTCGCGGCCAGGTCGACGAGGTCGATGTGGCTGTACGCCTCCTCTTCCCCGGTGATCTTGTTCGACTGGACCTCCTCGAGGAGCCCGGCGGCACCGTTCGCGAGGTCCTCGGGCTTGTACTGCAGCGTCGGCACGAGCTTCGCGAGGAGCTGCACGTTGCTCGTCAGGTCGCCCGCGGTCTGCTTCGTCGACGCGGTGATCGCACCGGCCTGGAACAGGTCCTTCTCGACGGCGTGGAACCCGCTCCAGCCGACGGCGTCGTCGAGGTTCGACTGGCGCATGTCGACCAGGTAGTCGAGGTTGCCCTTGTTGTCGGTGGCCGAGAAGCCCTGCTTGACGAACCCGTCGACGTCGCTCTCGATGTGCTCGTAGAACGGTCGGGCGGCGGCGTAGTCCCGCTTCGCGGCGTCGAGGTCGCCGGCGTCGACGTCCTTCTGCAGCTGCTGCACGGCGCTCACCATGTCGTCGACCTGGCCGTCGACGTAGGTCGCGTAGCCGGTCGCTCCGTCGGCGAGCAGGGTCGCGGCGCTGCTGTTCGCGGTCGAGGCCGCCTTCCCCGTGACGGTGAAGTCGGTGAGCTCCTTCGTCGCCCCGGGGCAGTAGACCTGGTAGCTGCCGCCGGTCAGCGTGGCGGTGAACGTCACCGGGGCGAGCCCGGGCGCGAGGTTCTCCTTCTCGCCGAGGATCCGCTGGTCCTGCAGCAGCTCGACCTCGGTGATCGCGGTCGACGACTCGTTCTGCACCCGGAAGGTGACGGGCCCTGCGGGGACCTTCGTGGTCGACACGGCGCAGCCGTCGGAGCCGTCGTTCGTCAGGGTGATGGTGACGCGGGAGACCTTCCCCGACCCGGACGACGCGTCGTCGGCGGGGGTGCCGGCGGAGCAGGCGGTCAGGGTGAGGGCGGCGACGGCGCCGAGGGCACCGAGGGCGATCAGGGGTCGGGCGGCCAGGGGGCGGGCGGCACTACCGAACGGCATGGTCGAGGCTCCTTGCAGGGACGTCGGCGGGCGGTCCGCGCGACGGGTCGGTTCCGGGGGTGGTGGTCGTGGGGACGGACACGCGGCGCCGGTCGCGGACCGCGAGCGCGGCCTGGGCGGCCGCCGCGACGAGCAGCACGAGGGGCAGCCAGGCGTTCCAGAGTCGGAGCTCGGCGGCGCGCGTCTGTGCGGCGGCGACGGCGGTCGCCGCACGGTCCGCGTCGGCGGTCGGGACGGCCCAGACGTCGCGTCCCAGCGTGGTCGTCCGAGCGGCCGGGAGGCCCCCACCGCGCAGCGTGAGCACGTCGCGTTCCGAGCGGGTCGCCTCGAGCACGCCGCCGTCGACGGTCGTCAGGGTCACCGTGTCACGGACGGTCCAGTCCGCCGCGAACGGGCCGGGGTTCGTCGACGGGGAGACGCCGACCGGGACGCGACCGAACAGCCCCACGAGCTGGTCGAGGGTCAGCGAGGTCGGTCGGTCGGCGGACGGGACGTCCTCGGTGACCTGCCACTGGTCGGCGGTGGTGCCCGCCCGGGCGACGCGGCGGTGGGCCGACGCGGGCAGGGTGATCTGTGCCTCCCGGCCGCTGCCGGCCACCCGCAGGACCGCCCTGTCCCCGTCGACGGACGCCGTGACGGAGCGCGCGTCGCCGGACACGGCGACCGTGCGGGGCAGGTCCGCGCCGCTGCCGGACGGGACGGCGACCGCGAGCACGACGGCCGTCGCGGCGAAGGCGGCGGCGAGGACGGCGCGCACCCGCGGGACGCGCTGCGGCGACGGCCGCCAGACGCGCGGCCAGAGCGAGATCGCGAGGACCGGGACGACGTAGAGGACCCAGCCGAGGACCTCGACGACCCGGGGGTCGGCGGGGATGCCGAGCACGCCCGTGACGAGCGCACCGCGGAGCGAGCCGTTCGGGGCGAGCCAGCCGAGGTCGACGGTGCGCTGCTGACCGATGACGAGCCAGCCGGCCTCGTGCGCGTGGCGGAGGGCGGTCAGGACGAGTCCACCGGCGACGAAGACCAGGAAGACGCCGGTGCCCGTGAAGAAGCGGCCGAGGTCGAGCTTCACGCCGCCGGTGTAGATCCCGTACCCGATGAGCACGGCCACGGCGATGCCGATCACGGCGCCGAGGGCGGCGGAGCCGGTGTCCGCGGACGCCTGGAAGGTGGCGAGCAGGAAGACCGAGGTCTCGAAGCCCTCCTTGAGGACCGCGAGGAACGCCATGCCGGCCAGGGCCCAGGCGGTGCCGCGGCCGAGGGCGGCGGTCGCACTGGCGACGAGGTCCTTCGAGAGCGTGCGGGCGTGGGTCCGCATCCACACGATCATGCCCGTGACGAACACCACCGCCACGGCACCGATGACGGTCTCCATGCCCTCCTGCTCGGCCTGCGGCAGGGCCTGCTCGACGAGCTGCAGCCCGAAGCCGACGGCGATGCTCAGGGCGACCGCGGCGCCGACGCCGATCCACATCGGGGTGAGCGGAGCGCGGTTGCGACGCAGGAACGCGGCGATGATGCCGACGATGAGCGTCGCTTCGAGGCCTTCGCGGAGGCCGATGACGAGGGTGGCGATCATGGCGAAGGTGAGGCTAACCTAACTCACCCTCGCACCGCCACTTCCGCGACGTGGGGTTTGATTGTTCTCATGAACCTGCTGTCCCCCGAGGGCCTGGCGTCGGTCACGAACGTGCTCGACCTCGCCGGCGTGCTCGCGTCCGCGCTGCTCGGTGGATCGCTCGCCCGGACGATGGACTTCGACCTGTTCGGGTTCCTGGTCGTCGGGTTCGTCTCCGGCCTGGGCGGCGGCATGCTCCGCGACACCCTGCTGCAGAACGGCCCCCCGGTCGCGCTCGTCGACCCGCTCTACGTGCCGGTCGCGATCGCCGGCGCGCTCATCGCCTTCTTCGTGTCGTTCTCCGAGCTCACCTGGGACCGGCTGTTCACCGTCCTGGACGCCGCCGTGATCGGGTTCTGGTCGGTGGTCGGGGTGCAGCGGACCTTCGACGCCGGGCTCGGCTGGCCCGCCGCGATCATCATGGGGACCATCACCGCGGTCGGGGGCGGGGCCATGCGCGACCTGCTGCTCCGCCGTGTGCCCGCGGTCTTCGGCGGCAACGCGCTCTACGCCACGGTCGCGGTCGCCGCCTCGGCCGTGATGGTCGTCGCGTCGTACCTCGGCTCCCCCACCATCGGGATCATCGCGGCCATCGTGCTGTCGCTCGGCCTGCGCTACGGCGCCGTCAAGCGTGGTTGGGGGCTGCCGAACGGCCGCGACTGGCAGCCGAAGTCGACCCTCGGCGCGCTGCTCCAGCGCGGCCGCCGACTCCGCCCGGACGCCGTCCGCCTGCTCCGCCGACCCGGTCGACGGTCCGGCGTCGGGAGCGTCCGGTCGGACACCGGCAGCGTCCGGACTGACCACGAACCGCACACCGACGACTGAGACTGGGCCACGACGGACCCTGGCGCTAGCATCGGTACCGCCGGGTATCGACCCCGGCGACCACCCGCCGATCGAGGCACCGACACGACCCGAACGTGCCGGTTCGTCCGTCGACGACAGGAGGTCGGGGCCGGCCACGTGCCGCGCGGGGAACCGACGCGCGGCGCGGCAGGCTCCGACGGACCGCACGGCACCACCGTGCGGGGATCGGCACGTCCGCCCGCCGTACGCGGCACGTCGTGCCGGACCGCCACGATCAGGGACCAGGACCAGATGCGCGACGACGACGCCCCCACACCGAGGACCCCGCGAGCCGAGGTCCGGGAGCGCCTGCTCGTCGCGGCCGCGCAGGAGTTCGCCGAGTCCGGACTGCACGGGAGCCGGCTCGACACCGTCGCCGCCCGCGCCGGGTTCAGCAAGGGGGCCGTCTACTCGAACTTCGCGTCGAAGCAGGACCTGGTCGCCGAGGTCATGCAGCGCCAGACGAACCTGGTGCTCGCGTCCCTGCGGGAGCTCGTCGGGCCGGACCTGGCGGCGGAGGACATCGGCGACGTCCTGCGCGCCGCGTTCGGGCGGCACGACCAGACCGCGCAGTTCGCCCTGCTGTCCGAGTTCCGGGGCTACGCGATGCGGCACGAGGCGTTCCTGCCCGAGTTCGTGCGTCAGCGACGGGCGCTCCAGGACGGGGTGCTCGAGCTCGTGCAGGAGTGGTTCGGGGCGCACCCGGAGGTCTCGCCCGGGATGCGGCTCGAGGACTTCGCGACGCTGCTCGTCGGGGCGAACGTGGGGATCGTGTTCGACGCGCCGGCGTTGCCCGGGGTTGACCCGGGCGACGTCATCGCGGCTGTGGTGGACGCGGTGGTGCGCCCGCGCTGAGGCGCGCGGCGCGGGCGGCGCGGCGCGCGCGGCGCCCGGCGGCGCGGCGCGCGCGGCGCCCGGCGGCGCGGCGCGCGCGGCGCCCGGCGGCGCGGTGTGGCGTGCCTGCGCACAACGGGAAGCACGCCGCGCCACGTGATCACATGGCGCGGTGTGCTTCCCGTTGTGCGGACCGCGCGCGGCGCGGGCGGCGCGGGCGGCGCGGGCGCGCGGGCGGCGCGGCGCGCGCGGACCGCGCGCCCCGGCTACGCCGGCCGGCGCCGCCGGCCCTCGTGCGACCAGGCCGACGACGGCAGCAGGCTCGGCGGCAACAGCCGCGACCGGACCACCCGCCCACGGGACACCGATGCGTCCAGGGCGACCCGTGCCTCCAGGACGGCACGGAGGAGCGCGTCCCGGTCCACCGCAGCCGCACCGTCGGCGGCGAACCGCTCGACGTCGACCGCGTCGACCACCGTGGTCAGGTGCGGCAGCACCGTGCCGGGCAGGCGACCCGAGAGCCGACCGAGCACCGCCCGGGCGGTCCGTGCGGCCGCAGCGGCGTCGTCCGGCGGCGCAGCTCCGGGTGCGAGCCCGTGGTCGGCGACGTCGTCGAGGACCTCACGCCAGGCCTGCAGCGCCGGCGACCGCCCGATGCGGACCGCGGCGAGCCGACGGCGGCGGCGGACTGCCCGGACGACCGAGGGCGAGGCGAGCAGGACGAGCGCGAGGGCCACCCCGACCGCGAGACCGAGGGCGCCCGTCCCGGTGCTGCTCCCGGGTGCCGCGGCACCGGGGGCGGCGGACGCCGAGGGCGTGGGGGTCGGTGAGGCCTCTGCCGGCGCGGTCTCGCCGGGTGCGGGCAGCGGGGTCTGCGGGTCGGCCGGGGCCGGCGTCGCCGAGGACCCGGTGGACGGCTGCGCGGCGGCGTCGGAGTCCGGGGTCGGCTCGAACGAGACCCAGCCGGCGCCGCGGATGTACAGCTCGGGCCACGAGTGCAGCTGCCGGTTCGTGACCGTGTACTCGCCGTCGTCGGTCTGCTGCGGGTTCGCCCGGTAGCCGACCGCGATGCGCGAGGGGATCCCGAGCGTCCGGGCCATCACCGCCATCGACGAGGCGAAGTGCACGCAGTAGCCCTCGCGGACGCGCAGGAACGTGTCGATCACGCGCATGTTGTCGCCGTCGTAGCCCTGTTCGACGGGCGCGGTCTCGGAGTACGTGAACAGGTCGCTCCGGAACCACTGCTCGAGCGCCCGGGCCTGTTCGTAGTCGGTCGTCGCACCACCGGCCACGCGGCGGGCGGTCGACGCGATGTCCTTCGGCAGGTCGTCCGGCAGCGACAGGTCGGTGCGGAGCTGGGCGCGGCTCGGCGCCTGGAACCCCCGACCGTCGGCGCGACCGAGCAGCCCCGAGGACGCGATCGCGTCGAGGTACTCCCCCGACGAGGTCGAGGCGCCGTAGACCTCGTACGTCGAGCCCCGCTGGGTCGTCGGCCCCGTCGACCGGATGGTGTTCGAGTCGCCCATCCAGCGCCAGCTCGCCAGGTCCAGGTTCGTCGACCTGGACTGCACCGACACCGCCCCGGAGGGCACCGGCAGGTAGTTGCTCGACAGTCCGGTCACCCGGATGGTCACGTCGCCCCGGCTCGCCAGGCGCGGGTTGACCCCGACCGCGAACTGCTGCTGGTCGGCGGTGTCCGACGTGCTGGCGTCCGAGACGGTGGGGACCCAGTCCCCGGAGCCGAACTCGTCCAGGTCGGCGAGCTTGAGGTACTCCGGCCGGCCGTCGGCCGAGCGGTACTGCAGTACCTCGAGTTCGTTCGGCTGGCGCAGGTCCTGGCCGAGCTGCAGCAGGGTGCCCGGGCGGCCCGGCTGGATCGGCGACTGCAGTGCCCCGGTCACCCCCGACAGCCAGCTCGCGTTGAGCGGCACGACGACGGGGAGCCCGACGGCCACGACGAGTCCGATCGCGCCGACGACCGAGGCCGGGAACGCGCGTTGCACCGGCCGGACCGACAGCCACAGCAGGCCGAGGAACGCGATGCCGACCAGGACGACGAGCACGGGCGACGCCGGCTGGCCGGTGATGACGCCCGGGACGACGAGCACGACGAGCGCCGGCACGGCGGCGAGGGCGACGGTCGGGGCGATCGCGGCGAGGAAGAGCGACACCCCGGCGACCCAGCCGATCGCGACCGTCACGACGAGCCGGATCGCGTCGGTCTGCGGGAGCGGCGCCGGGTTCAGGCGGATGGCCGCCAGGGCCTCGCCGAGCGCACCGTCGCGGTCGAGCCACCCGAGCGGCGACAGGTCGTTCAGCACGGCCGCGGCGCACGAGCCGAGGACCAGCGTCGCGACGAGCGCGATGAACCGGACGCCGGGAGCCCGTCGACGGACGACCAACATCACGGCGACGAGCACGGCGGTGAAGACCACACCGGACAGCCACCACTGCGCGCCCTGCACGAGCGGCCGCATGGCGAGCGCGGCGACGATCACGGGGACGGGGGCCAGCGCGACGATCCAGGCGCTCGGGGCATCGCTCCGTGTGGCGGGCTCGCGGCCGTCGGCAGCCCCGCCCCAGCCCGACCGGTCCGGCCGGTCGGCGACGGCGGTACCGCCACCGTCCTGCGGTCGGCGAGCGTCGTCGCGGCGGCCGGCGCCCCGACCCGTCCCGCTCACCGGACGCTCCCGGGAGCGTGCGCGCCCGTGACCGGCACGACGAGCGTCCGCCAGCCGCCACGGTCGAGGATGCCGCGCACCACCGGCTCCGGCGGCACGATCGTCGCGAGGATGCCCCGGCTCGACCCGCTCGTCCGCGACACGAGCTCGGCCGCCTGCTCCGCGGTGCAGTGGCCGGTGACCACGGCCGTCATGCCGTGCACGTCCCGGCCGCGGACGTCCGGCAGGACCTCGGTCACGTCGCGGGCATCGGAGCGGAGCCGGACGTCGGCGAGCCCGACGAGCACGTCGGTCAGACTGCCGGCGTCCCCCGCGTGCCGGGTGTTCCCCGCGGCGCCGTCGCTCACGAGCAGCACGCGGGACGTCCGCGCGCTCAGGGCACGAGCGACACTGGCGGCCACGACGACGGCGTGCTCGAACGCCGCGTCGCCACCGAGGTCGGACAGCTCGGCGAGGTCGTCGCGGCCGAGCCGCTGGTACGACTCGCGGCGGACGTCGAGCGCGATGACGGCCTCCGGCGGCTGCGCCTGGGTCGTCTGCCGCACGTGCAGTTCGCCCCGTCGGGCGCTCTGCCCCCAGTGCACCCGGCGGATCGGGTCGCCCTGGCGGTAGGGCCGCAGCTCGCTGTCGTCCGCCGATCCGCCCTGGCCGACCCGGCCCTCGTCGGCGGAGACCGCCCCGGCGAGGGCGCCGGTGTCGATCGCAGCGAGCGGGGTCGACGCCGGCACGACGACGATCTCCTCCGCCGGGACGACGGGCCGGTCGATGCGGAGCAGGCCGAACGGGTCCTCGACCCGGATCGTCACCGGGCCGACCAGCGTCCGGCCCCGGTGCATCGCGAGCGCCTCGACGTCGAGCACGGCCGGCGGCTCGTGCGGTCCGACGAGGGCGTAGGTCTCGGCCTCGGACACACTGGCGAAGGTGTCGTCGAGCTGTTCACGGACGAGCAGTCGCGTCCGCGGACCGATCGGCAGCGAGGTCCCGCGGAGCGTGATCCGCTCCCGGTAGACCTCGCCGACCTGGACGATCCCCCGCGCGGTGCTGCGGGTCGCACGGAGCGGTGCCGCGACGACCAGGGCCATCACGACCCCGAGCACGAGCAGCACGAGCAGGAGCAGCCCCGCGGACACGGCGATGCTCGTCGTGGCGACGAGCCCGCCGACGGTCAGCCCGAGCCCGGACGCGAGCACCGTCCACCCCCGCGCGGTCGGCCGGGGGAACGGGGTGCGGCGGAGCAGTGCCGTCCCGCGGCGGCCGTACCGGAGCGCCCGCGACCGCACCGCGCCGGCGCGCAGCGCGAGCGGCGCGGGCCCGGGCATCAGGAGTGGACCGGCGCCGCGGTGAACGGCACGGCGGTGTCGGAGACGATCCGCACGACGATCTCACGGGCGGTGTCGTCACCGGACCCGCCGAGACCACGGGCGACCGGCACCAGGCGGTGCGCGAGCACCACCGGGGCGAGCCGCGCGACGTCGTCCGGTGTGACGAACGGCCGGCCGGCGAGGGCGGCGTGCGCGCGGGCGGCCTGCGCGAGGTGCAGCGTGGCACGCGGGCTCGCCCCGAGCACGAGGTCGGGGTGTGACCGGGTGGCCCGGACGATCGCGACGATGTACGCCTCGACGTCGGGCGCGACGTGCACCGCCCGCACGGCGTGCACCACCGCGCGGAGCGTCCCGACGTCGACGATCGGACGGAGCGACGAGAGCGGGTCGCGTACGCCGCGGTGCGCGAGCATGTTCCGCTCGGCGTCGGCGCTCGGGTAGCCCATCGCGATGCGCGCCATGAAGCGGTCGCGCTGCGCCTCCGGCAACGGGTACGTGCCCTCCATGTCGATGGGGTTCTGGGTCGCGACGATCATGAACGGCGACTCGAGCTGCCGCGTCACGCCGTCGACCGTCACCTGCGACTCCGCCATCGCCTCGAGCAGTGCCGACTGGGTCTTCGGGCTCGTGCGGTTGATCTCGTCGCCGATCACGACGTTCGCGAAGACGGGTCCGGGCGAGAACCGGAAGGTGCCGGACGACTGGTCGTAGATGTTCACGCCGGTGACGTCCGACGGCAGCATGTCCGAGGTGAACTGGATGCGGTTCACGGAGCCGCCGACCGACGCCCCGAGGGCCTTCGCGAGCACGGTCTTGCCGACACCGGGGACGTCCTCGACGAGCAGGTGCCCCTCGGCGAGCATCACCATGAGGGCGGTGCGGATCGCATCGACCTTGCCGTCGACGACGGTCGAGACAGCCGCGACGACGTCGTCGCCGACGGCGCGGACGTGCTCGATCGGGAAGGCGGGGTCGGTCGGGTCCGGCACGCGGGCCTCCTCGTCTCGGGACAGGTGTCGTGCATGCTACAACGGCGCGGTGACAGCCACCGGAGGATGCGTCACCGGTCATCCGGAGGACACATCGGGGCGTTCCGGCGGGCGGCCGTGGTCGCGTCCACCACCGGACGGGAGGCACGTGGCGGCGCCGCCACGTGCCTCCCGTCCGCCCTGTGGTCACGTCATCCGGTCTGCGCGACGCGGGCCGCCTCCGCGGCCCGGAGGACCTCGGCCGCGACGGCGACCCCCTCCTCGCGACCGAGCTCGGTGTCCTCGTGCTCGATGTTGACGAGCATGTCCGGGTCGACCGCGTGCAGGGCCTCGAGGAACGCCGTCCAGTACGCCGTCGGGTGCCCCTTGCCGAGCGCGACGAAGTCCCAGGCGGACGGTGTCGGCCACGCGTTCGCCCACTCGTCCCCGCCGAGGTTCGTCCGCGGCTCGTCCGGCGACAGCCGCCGGAACGAGTTGTCGAGCACGCCGTTCAGCGCGACGGCGGGGTTCACCCGGACGTCCTTGGCCGCGGCGTGCACGACGAGCGGTCCGAGCTCGCAGACCACGGCGACCGGGTCCATCTGCTGCCAGAACAGGTGTGACGCGTCGAGCTCGACCCCGACGTTCGTCAGGCCGCCGCGATCGACGAGCTCGCGGATCGTGGCGACGTTGAACACGAGGTTCTGGGGGTGGAGCTCGAGGGCGACGGTCACGCCGTGCTCCCGCGCCAGGGCGTCGATCTCCTGCCAGAACGGCACGGCCACGCTCCACTGGTGCTCGAGCACGTCGAGCGCCGCGGAGTTCCAGGCGTTCACGACCCAGTTCGGCCGGGTGCCGCCGGGCTCCCCCGCCGGCAGGCCGGACATCGTGACGACCCGGGTCTGGCCGAGTCGCGCCGCGAGTCGGATGCTGCGACGGACGTCCTCGGCGTGCGCGGGACCGATCACGGGGTCGGGGTGCAGCGGGTTGCCGTTGCAGTTCAGTCCGGCGATCTCGACGCCGGTGCCGTCGAACTGCGCGAGGAAGGCGTCCCGCGCACCGTCGTCGACCAGGATCGCGTCGACGTCCGGCACGTGCACCGGGGGCAGGAACCCGCCGGTGTTCAGCTCGATGCCGGTGAGGCCGTTCTCGGCGACCACCCGGAGCGCGTCGGCGAGCGGCCGGTCGTGCAGGATCGCGCCGTAGAGCCCGAGCTTCATGCGTGCACCGCCTGCCGGACGGTCTGCGCCGCCCCGTCGGCCGCCGCGGAGCGGACCACCGCGTCGAGGACCTCCATGTTGTGCACGCCGTCGTCGAACGTGGCGTTCGCCGGCAGGGCGTCGGCTGCTCCGACGACCTCGTCGAGGAACGCGCGCGCCTGGTACTCGAACATCTGGTTCTGGCCCCAGCCGACCCCGGGAGCGTCCATCGCCATGCCCCCGGCGACGTAGGGGTGGTCGGGTCCGAGGACGACCTGCCGGTACCCGCCGGTCCGCGGTCCGTCGGACTGCAGGGCGAGCCCGATCTCGGACGGCCGCTCCTGGTCCCAGCGCGCCGAGCCGCGCTCGCAGAGGACGTCGACGACCAGGCCGTTCGGGTGCCCGGTCGCGACGCGGGACACCTCGAAGGTCCCGACCGCGGCGCCGTCACCCAGGCGCGCGACGAACGTGGCGTGGTCGTCGTTCGTGACCGTCGCCGTCTCGCCCGTCGTCGCGGCCTGCTGCCCGCGGAGCACGTTCCCCGCTGCGACGGGCCGTTCGGTGATCGCGGTCGTGAAGGCGCCTCCGCTGACGCTCGCGACCGGGCCGGCGAGGAACTCGGCGACGTACGCCAGGTGCGAGCCGACGTCGGCGAGTGCCCCGGTGCCGGGGATCCCGGTGAAGCGCCACGAGGACGGCACGTCCGGCGAGGCGCCGTAGTCGGTCCAGTAGCGCCCGGCGACGTGCAGGACCCGGCCGAGCGTGCCGTCCTGCACGAGCTCGCGGATCGCGGCCAGCCCTGGGGCGCGTCGGTAGGTGAAGCCGACCCGGCCGAGCACGCCGGTCGCCACGGAGGCACGGGCGGCGTCCGCCATCGCGCGGGCGTCGTCGAGCGAGTCGGCCAGCGGCTTCTCGCACAGCACGTGCTTGCCCGCGGCGAGGAGCCCCTCGACGACCTCGCGGTGCAGGCGGTTCGCGACCACGACGCTCACGACGTCCACGTCGTCGGCCGCGGCGATCGCCCGCCAGTCGGTGTCGTGCCGCTCGTACCCGAAGCGCCGCGACGCGGCGGCGGCGAGCGGTTCGTCCACGTCGCCGACCGAGACGAGCCGCACAGGCGGCAGCGTCGGGGCGAAGAGGGAGGGGGCGTTCCGCCACGCCGCCATGTGGGCCTTGCCCGCCATGCCGGCGCCGATGACGGCGACCCCGATGCTGTCGACCATGCGTGCTCTCCTTCGAGACGAGGTGGCTCCAACCGATTCTGGAACGTTCCAGACTCGTTGGCGGTACTGTAGCCCGAGCAGTCCATGTCCTGTCAAGGAGCCGCGTGTCCCCTCGCCCGCCGACGATCATCGACGTCGCCACACGCGCCGGCGTCTCGAAGTCCCTCGTCTCGATGGTGATGCGCGACGACCCGGGTGTCTCCCCCGCCCGGCGGTCCGCCGTCCTCGCCGCCGCGGCGGACCTGGGCTACCGGCCGAACCGGGCGGCCGCGATCCTCGCCGGCACCCGCACCAGGACGATCGGCGTCGTCGTCGACGACTTCCGGAATCCCTGGTACGTCCCGATGCTCGACGGCATCCGCGCGGCCCTCGCCCCGCACGGCCTCCGGCTGACGCTGGCCGACACCCGCGCGAACGAACACCTCGGCTCGTCGCCGCTCGACGACCTGCTGTCCCTCCGCGTCGACGGGGTGGTGCTCGCCGCCGAGGGCTTCGCCGACGCCGTCGTGCCGGCGGACGTCCCGGTCGTGGTCGCGGGCGAACGGGCGACGGTCCCGACCGGCCTGGACGTGGTCGCCTCGGACGAGGCCGCCGGCGGCCGGTCCGCCACGGGTCACCTGCTCGAGCTGGGTCACCGGCGCATCGTCCATGTCACCGGCTCGGGAGGCCCGGCTGCCGCCCGCCGCGCCGCCGCCGTCGAGCGGATGGTCGCCGCCGGCGTCACCCCCGTGGTCGTCGGCGACGGCCCCACCGCCGAGGCCACCGGCTACGAGGGCACCCGCCGCGCACTCGCGGAGCACCCGGACACGACGGCGGTGTTCGCCGCGAACGACGTCATGGCGATGGGCGCGATCGCGGCGGTCCGGGACGCCGGACTCCGGGTCCCCGAGGACGTGTCGGTCATCGGGCACGACGAGACCCCGCTGGCGGGATCGCCCCTGGTGCGCCTGACGACGGTGGACCCGCACAACGACGAGGTCGGACGACTGGCGGCCGAGCGGCTCGTCCGGCTGATCGGGGCACCGACGCCGGACGCGGCACCGCTGCGCCTGCTCGTGCCGCCGTCGCTCGTCGTCCGGTCGACCACGGCGCCACCGCGGCCCTGAGCCCTTGGTCAGTGCTGGCCCCGCCGATCAGTCCGGCAGGGGCTGCGTCCCGAGGGACCAGAGCGCGACGCCGTGCAGCCCGAGCTCCCGGGCGAGCGCGACCCGTGCCCGGTAGGACCGCGCGTCCGACCAGTGCAGCGCACGGCCGTTCGCGAGGGCTGCGGACCACTCCCCGGTCCGGTCCGACCACCGCGCCCGGTCCCCCGCGAGGGTCCGCGCGTAGGCGGGCGACACCTGCCCAGCGTCGCCCCCACCCCAGACGTACCCGTAGCCCGCGACCCCGAGGTCGATCCGGTCGGCCGGCAGCCCCTCGCGCTCGGCCGCGACGACCACCCGCTCCGCCCACGGCAGCGCCCCGATCGTGCCCGGGTCGCTCCACGGCCCGTGCTCGTCGTAGGTCATGAGGACGAACCGGTCGACGTGCCGGGCGAGGGCGCGGAGGTCGTACCCCGTGTCGCGGAACCCCGCAGCTGAAATCGAAGCCATCACGGCCATCGAGACCTCGGCGTCGGGGCCGAGTTCGTCGTGCACGGCGTCGACGAGGACCGCGGCGAACGCCACGAGGCCGTCGCGGTCCCGGGCACGCAGGGACTCCAGGTCGACCTGCACGCCGTCGGAGCCGGTGCGCGATGCAGCCCGGGCGAGCTGCCGTGCGACGCGCTCGCGGTTCCCGGCGTCACCGAGGAGCGCCGTGCCGACCTCGGGCGAGAAATCGCCGAGCGCCTCCGAGTAGTTGCTCACGAGGAGCTCCGACCGGGCACCACCGCGGTCGGCCGCGCGCGCGAGGTCCCGCACGCCGTCGGGCACCGACCGGAGCCCCGACCCGTCCTCGGTCAGCGTGACGCCGTCGACGCCGATCGTCGCCGCGTGCTCGGTGGCTGCGGTGACCCGGTCGACCATGCCGGACCCGGGTTCGGCGTAGGCCTCGACGGCCGGCGCGCTCGACCCGGGCGCGGTCGCGCACCCGGCGAGCACGACGCCCGACAGGACGAGGACGACCGCGACACCTGACCGACGGAGCACGCCGCTTACGGTAGCCGACGGCCGGACGCGGGGCGTGCCACCCGTCCGGTGGCGGCCGCAGGCGGGCGAGACGCCGCCAGGCGAGCGAGACGCCGCCCTGTTCGACACCGTGTCGCCACATCGGCGGCGTCTCGGCAGATCCGGGGCGTCTCGTGGGACGGGGCGCGAATGGCCGAGTCAGCGTCACGGCCCAGCCACGCAGCTCTCACGGGCATCCGATCGGCGGCAGGGCCTCGGTCGTGACTAAGCCACGGTCGAGACTCAAACCGTGGCTACGGGACTGCTGCAGGTTTGGTTGACTCCTGACAGGTAGGGGCACTGGTTCCTGCTGGAAGGATGTGCGCCATGGTGAAGGCGTATCCGGAAGAGTTCCGCCGTGATGTGATCGCGGTCGCTCGGAAGGGTGAGGCGTCGGTGCGGCAGGTCGCGAAGGACTTCGGAGTGTCCGAGTCCTGCCTGGCCCGCTGGCTGCGCCTCGCGGACCGCGACGACGGCATCAGCGCTGCAGCGGCTCCGTCGGGGAGAGCGGTCGAGCAGGCGGAGCTGCGGGACGCGCAGAAACGGATCCGGTTGCTCGAGCAGGAGAACGAGATCCTCCGCCGGGCGGCGGCGTACTTCGCCCAGTCGCAGCTCCCAAAATGATCTACCCGCTGGTCCTCGAACTCGCCGCAGACCGGATCCCGGTCGCGGTGGCCTGCCGGGTGCTGGGATTCTCGAAGCAGGCGTTCTATCGGTGGCGTGCGAGCCCCGTGTCGAACCGCGACTGGGACGACGCGCACCTGACCAACGCTGCGATTGACGCGCACCGGGATGACCCGACGTTCGGGTACCGGTTCATCGCCGACGACCTCCAAGCGGCCGGCCACCGGGTTTCGGAACGGCGGGTGTGGCGGTTGTGCTCCCAGCAGCGGCTCTGGTCATTGCACGCGAAGAAACGCGGCCTGCACCGCAAGGCGGGACCACCAGTGCACGACGACCGGGTCCGACGGGCGTTCACGGCACCGGATCTGGACCGGTTGTGGTTGACGGACATCACGGAGCATCGGACCGGTGAGGGCAAGCTCTACCTCTGCGCGATCAAGGACGCGTGCTCGCGGCGCATCGTCGGCTACTCGATCAGTGACCGGATGCGTTCCTCGCTCGCCGTCGCGGCCCTGCAGATGGCAGTGCAGCGCCGGAACCCGGCCGGGACGGTCGTGCACTCGGACCGCGGCAGCCAGTTTCGTTCCAAGCGCTTCGTCCGTGCGATCGAGGACGCCGGGCTGCTTGGGTCGATGGGGCGGGTCGGGGCGTGCGCGGACAACGCGGCGATGGAATCCTTTTTCGCGCTCCTGCAGAAGAACGTCCTCAACCGGACACGATGGGCCACCCGGGAAGAGCTCCGGCTCGCGATCATCACCTGGATCGAAGCGACCTACCACCGGAAACGACGGCAACGAGGTCTCGGCAAGTTGACCCCGATCGAGTACGAGACGATCATCAACCCACAGGTCGCACTCGCGGCCTAAACGAATGAGTCAACCGAACCTGCAGCAGTCCCCATCACCGTCTGAGCCGTCGACGGTAGCGAAGCTGTGCCGGTAGGCATACAAGGGGTGCAGCACTCGGGCGTACGCCGCGAAACCCGTACCGACGACGCCACCCGGCGTCGCCCACCCCCCAACACGAGCACGCAACCAGTCCCCACGGCGGGTGTCCGTAATGAGCGGCATGCCGTCACCGTACCGACCACAACCGGACACGCCCCGACCCCGGGAGGCAACGACCTGAGACTGCTTACGGTTCCAACTGCTCGTAACGGAGGTAGGTGTGGACCGTCTCCCGACTGACGCCGTACTCCCGCTCCGACATCGACTCCGGCACCCCAGCACCCGCACGGTCCAGGAGCAGGAGCAAGCTCAAACCGATTCAGCAGCGAGGTGCGCGGCTAGCTGTCTACGGGGAACAAAAGGGCGCCACGGTCTTCCGGTTGAACCGGAAGCCCGTGGCGCCCTCGTCGAAACGTCAGTTCTTTGACTGGTCGTCGTTCTTCGTGTCCCACTCGATTGTCAACTGGGAGTTGAGGACACCGGAGGCGGCAGCCCCGGCCGGAAGACCCTCGCTCTCATCAACGAGGACTCGTGTTGCCTGAGCCTGATAGGGAGGGTGAGGAGTCATTTCCCACTCCACCCCGACGGGTTCGCCGACGGCGAGGTAGCCGAAGGTTCGGCCTTCGATCGCGCTGAAGTGCACCCAGACGCCGCCGTCAACCTCATCGACGTCGACAACACCCCAACCTTCGTCGCCATCCCAGCTGCGGACGACCCCTGGCACTGGCATCGGAGATCCCTAGCAGGAGGTAGCCGACCCGCAGCGGTTGCCCGTTGCGGTGAACGATCCGTACACCTGAAGGGTCGCAGTACCGTTGCCCTTCACACGCCAGGTGTACACGCCCGAGTAGGCGATGTGCGTTCCGTCGGGCGAGCCGCTGTAGTTACCGTGGAACTGGTACGAGCAGTTCACCGTGTGTCCCGACTGAGCCTGCTGCGACTTCCCGTTCTTCGTCCAGTGCTGCGGGGCTTCGGTGACGAGGCCCGTAGCTGTCGCGCAGGCGGCTGGCGAGAGCTTGATGCCCCACGGGACGGTGTTCCCTCCGCACTGGTGCTGCACGGTGTAGCTGAGGTTTGCGTCCGAGAACTTGTAGAACTTGTTGCAGAGAAGCTTCGTCCCCTGTGGCCCGGCGACTGCGGGGCTTGCCGCTGCCCGACTCGCGACCTGCGCCGGCTGATCCGCGTTGACGTCATCGGCAGGAGTGACGTCTCGGACGGACTGCAAGGTCCCGGTCGAGGATGTCGTGCTGGATGTTCCGTCGCTGTTGGTGATCGTCAGCGTGCTTGAGAGAACAGGCTGATCAGTGTCAGCCGTGGTGGCGTCGGCATGCGCCGGCGCCGCAAGAGTGAGTGAAAGAAGGACGGCCCCCAGTGGCAATGCCCACAGTGCCGAGCGCTTCGATGTGATTCGCATGGTGCTCCCCTCGTACGGCCGAGTGCCGTGTGATCCCTTCTACCGCAGCTGCGACGCGGGTCGCGTCATCCCCTCGAATGATCGGGTAGCCACGCGGCTACCCAACGCACAGATGCGTCCGGCTTGCCACCACTGCGTCAGTTGACGGCTGCGCTCACTTCTGGCGAGGTCGTCTAGCGCGACCGAGGAGCAAGCAGAGTCCTCCAAGGAGTAGGCAAATCACGCCGGCAATCGCGAAGAGCCCAGCGCTAGCCAACCGTTCCTTCAGCAAGAATGCGAAGGCAGTGATGAAACCGCCGAACGCGAACACCATGAGGATCGTACCGGTGTCGCTGGCGGATGATCGCCACGATCGTCGCCCTTTGCGGCGGGTGAGGCCGAGGAAGTCGGCGGCGTTCCGGAGTCGCATCAGTTCACCGTTCGGCGATACATGAACCACTGCGTCCCAGAGAGCCACGGCGTGAGCACCAAGCCGCAAAGCACGGCATCAGTCCCCGTCGCTAATCGCGACGTCCGGTGGCCGCGGTCGGAGGCACTAGGAACTCCGTGCTCGTTCATCATCGACCTGGTCGCTTGAAGTGGAGAACGGGTCGCCTCGTTCACGGAGCGCGCGTTGCTCGTTCAGTGGGATTCAGGCACGGCGCGCACGTAAGTTGAATTTGCCACACCGCGTTCATTCGCGGGACCGTGCTGGCTACTTCTCCGGGATCATCGGATCGTGCGTTTGGGGAAACAAATGACGAGTGATGACGAGCATCAGGCCGACTACCTGCGCCACGCTACCCCCCGCCCAAGTGCTGAGAACCACGGGGCTTGCTTCCTTGCCGAAGTAGATCATGTAAGCCACGATCCCGAGGACGCTCACGGTAGCGAACGCGAGCACGATCCCGTACACAGTCCAGAACAGGACCGGCCTCCACTTCGTGTTTTGGCCAGCCTGGTTCGCGACCTCCTCGGCCTGCTTGTTCCGCGCCGCTTCGTAGTCGTCGACCGGTGTCGACGCCGTCTGCATGCGGACGATTGCCTCTTGCCAGTTCGGCTGAAGCCGGTAGGGAACGTCTCCGCTCAGATCTTCTGCTGGCTCTTCACCAAAGTTGAATGGAGGATCAACATCCGGCTCCGAATCGTTCTGAAGACCCAAGTTGTCGTCAATGCCCGCCATCGAGAAGTCCGAGAGCGCGGAGACGGCTGCGGACTGCCGGCTGCGAGACGACGAAGCGATCCGACAGCGACGCGACGCTGAGGCCCTCGTCCGCTGCAGCGATGAACTCGCGCGTCGGCATTAACAGATTAGCCGCGAAATGCTCTGCGAACCACTCGCGCGCGTCGTTGGGCTTGGCATTGCGATGGTCGACGAACGAATACTCACCGTCGTCTTGGCGCTCTCTCTCGAACCAGTGGCCGAGTTCGTGGGCGCACGTGAAGTTCTGCCGCAGTAGCGGCTCGTTTGCATTGATGACAATCTCGGCCGGTTCCCCAGCACGCTTGCTGATCCTCCCCGACTCGTCATCGTCGAGGTAGGCACGGTACACGCGCATGCCGAGCTTCATCGCGATACGTGCCGGGTCGACTGGGATCTGCCCGTCCCAGTGCTGCTGTAGGGCACGGAGGGCCGCGGACCGAGCTACGTCTTTGACAAGTGCCATGGTCAGACCTCCCTCCACACGTGCGTCGCAAAATCAAACGCTAGCAGCGGCTCGTCTGTTCCCTCCGCTACGGCGCGATCTGGATGCAGACCGAACGCAGGTCGCACCGCAGGCACAACCTCGATACCACTGACGGCACGGGAGCCGAGGTCGCATGGGCCAGAGTTGATGTCGCACGGAGCGCCGCGTGCTTCCGAAAGCCAGCTCTTCGATCCGCACCAACATTGAGATGCACGGCCTCGACCCATCAACATGGACGGGTCGAGACCGTTAACATCCCCGGTGCGGAGACGGAGGGATTTGAACCCTCGGTCCCCTAAGGGGGACTCCACCTTAGCAGGGTGGTGCACTCGGCCTGACTATGCGACGTCTCCACGCACTCTCGCGAGTGCTGCGACCACCATACAGGAGGACGAGCACCCCCACGAACGCGGCGCGAGACGGCGCGAACCTGCCGGTCCCCTGAAGTGGGGACACCAGGGGGTTGTCGGGACGTACCCCGGTCAATAGCATCATCGGGACGCGACGATCACATTCCGGGGTTCTCCCTCGCAGTCGCGACACAGCACCGGACGCCGTTCCCACTCGATCCGAGCCCGGCGCGCCCGATCGCGCGGCGCTCGAAGGGGAACGGACAGGGGGCGCGGACCAGGTCCGCGCCCCCGCTCTGGTTCTGCGACCCCTGCGACGCTGCGTCCGGCACCCCGGCGCCTGCTACCGGGCCGTTCGCGAGGCCGGTCAGGAGCCGAACGCGCGCGAGCAGGTCTGCTGATCGGCGGACTGCCCCTGCAGGCCGTCGATCGTGTCGGCCGACGACGGCACCGCGGGCGCTGATGATGCGGGCGGAGCCGACGCCGACGGAGCCGACGCGGACGGGGCCGGGGCCGACGGCGTGGACGGTGCCGCCGGGGCGGCGGGTGCCGCCGTCGCCGGCGCCTGCTCCGACCCGATGCCGGTGCTGTCCGCCCCGAGCGAGAACGACTGGTCCGCCTCGATCTTGGCGAACAGTTGGTCGGCGAGAGCGGTCGTCGGCTGGACCTTGCCCGCGTAGACACCGGTCCCGCCGGTGGTGCCCGGGTACTGCACGAAGTTCACCTGCGACAGCGGCAGGTCCTGGAGCGCCCGACCCATCTGCACCATCGTCCCGACGTCGTTCAGGCTCTGGGACAACTGCATGTTCGAGGCGGCGGCCCGCGCGAGCTTGTAGAGCGTCGGGGGCGAGGTCAGTGTGTCGTTCGACTGCACCGTCCGCAGCAACGAGGACAGGAACACCTGCTGGCTCGAGATCCGCCCGAGGTCGGAGCCGTCACCGACACCGTGCCGGGTCCGCAGGAAGGCCAGGGCCTGGTCCCCCTGCAACGTGTTCGTCCCGGCGGGCAGGTCGAGCCCGGTGTAGCGGTCGTGGATCGGCTGGGCGACGCACACCGGAACGCCGCCGATGGCGTTCGACATCTCGATGACGCCCTTGAACGACACGGCGGCGGAGTACTGGATCGGCAGACCGGTCAGGCCCTGCACGGTCTGGACGACGCAGTTCAGCCCCCCGTCACCCCACGCGGAGTTGATCGGCTGCGCCGCCATCGCGGGCGTCGATCCGCTGCCGTCCGGCTTCTGGCACGCCGGGATCGGCGTGACGAGGTCGCGCGGGATGCTGACCGCGGTCGCGTTCGAGTGGTCGGCCGAGACGTGCAGCAGGATGGTGACGTCGTTGAGCGTGGCGTCCCGTTCGCCGTAGTCGGTCCCCTGCGCTGGGTCGTTGTCCGTGCCGACGACGAGCACGTTGAAGCCGCCCTGGTACGAGCTCAGCTCGGTGTCGTGTGCCTTCGCTGCTGGCTGCCCCTGGATCGCGACGCCGTCACCGAAGTCGTCGGTGACCTGCTTCGCGGCGATGGCGGCGACCGACGCGGTGCTCACGAGGGCCACGGCAGCGACACCTGACAGGACCTTCGTGACCGACCGCAGCGGGTGGCGTCGGCCGAGGCGTCCGTGGCGTGCGATGCCGGTCGCTCGGTTCAGCCGGTGGGACCGGTCCCGGACGTCGTTCATCGTGCTCCCTGTCGTGCGCGGACATCACCGGCGAACCAGACTGCAACACCGATCCTGGCGATCCCGTGCGAAGCCCTCGTCGTCGGGCGACCGAGCGACGGGACCCCGTCACGCCGCCGAACGGAACCGCTCGGGGAGTGCGATGAGGTCGCGGGACAGGCCGACCAGCACCGCCGCACATTCGTCGACCTGGTCGCGTTCCGCCGCGGCGAGCGCCCGTTCGACCTGCCGCAGGCGCTCACGCCGCCCGACGACCGCGTCGATGCCGTTCGCTGCGGCGACGTCGTCCGTGAAGAACATGTCGAGCACGGCCCGCTGCGCGACCAGCCAGTCGGCACTGATGAGCGCCCCACGCCGTCGGAGGGTCCAGGACCCGAGCTCGACGAGTGCCCCGGCCTCGGTCGCACAGTCGTCGAGCCACTCCGGACGGAAGCGTTCGACCGTCGCGGGCGCCGCCACAGGGGGTTCCCCGACCAGGCTGCGCGTGATCCGGAGCCGCTCGACCATCTGCCCCACCGTCCACTGGGCGACCACCACGCCGATGTACCGCTGCACGCTGACGAGCCGCAGTGCCTCGAGCGGGACGAGGGCTTCGCGCACCGGGGTCCGCGACACCTGCATGTCGTTCGCGATGTCGTCGAGCCGGAGCCGCTGCCCGCGCCGGTAGACCCCGCGCAGGACGTTCTCGAGCAGCTTGAGGAAGACCGCGTCCCGGAGCAGACTGCGGCGGATGGCAGACGGGTCCGGGACACCGCCGGCGGAGGCCGATGCGCGTTCCATCCAGTCATGGTCAGCCACGGCGACCGCCGGGTTCGCCGGTCGCCGTGGAGCCGTGGATGGAGTCGGACGAGCACGCCGTGTGGAGGAGCATCCCACGAGGGTTGCAGCGCGACGATCGCCGCGCTAAACACTCCGGATACGAAATACTACTTCTTCGACGACTCCGTCAGGACGGACAGCGGTTGCGTGATGTCCTCGAGGCCCTTCCGCGCAGAGTCGACCCCGAAGATCAGTGCGACGACACCGCCGACGATCATCACCCCCGAACCGAGCAGGTAGCCCCAGAAGAGCGGGTCGCGCGACGACCCGTCACCGATGAACGCACCGTAGATCGTCGGCGCGATCGCACCGAAGATCTGGGCCAGGGCGAAGAAGTACGAGATCGCCTGCGACCGCAGCTCGAGCGGGAAGATCTCGCTGACGGTCAGGTAGGCACTCGACGCACCGGCCGACGCGAAGAAGAACGACACGCACCAGAACACGACCTGCACGGTGGCGCTGATCGCGTCCGCCCGGAACAGGAAGGCCGACGTCGCGAGCACCAGGCCCGACACCAGGTAGGTCAGGAAGATCATCTGCCGACGACCCCAGGTGTCGAAGAACCGGCCGAGGATGATCGGGCCGAGCAGGTTGCCGATCGCGAACGGGAAGAAGTAGATCGACGTCTGCGAGGTCTTCAGCCCGAAGAAGTTCGTGAGGACGAGCGCGTAGGTGAAGAAGATCGCGTTGTAGAGGAACGCCTGCGTGATCATCATCGTCGCCCCGACGAGCGTGCGGGTCGGGTACTGCCGGAGCAGCACGCGCGCGATCGTGAGGAACCCGACCTTGTCGAGCGGCGTGACCGTGAGCGCCTTCGAGTCGTCGACGTCGGGCAGGCGCTGACCGGTCGACTTCTCGACCGAGTCCTCGATCTCCGAGACCGTCCGTTCAGCCTCCTCCTCGCGGCCGTGCGTCATCAACCACCGCGGACTCTCCGGGATGTGCCGACGCAGGAAGATGATCGCGATGCCGAGCACCGGGCCGAGGAAGAAGCCGATCCGCCAGCCGATGTTCTCGGCGAAGATCGAGGTGTCGAGCAGGTAGATGTTCGCGAACGCACCGAGCGCCGCACCGCCCCAGTACGTGCCGTTGATGGCGATGTCGACGTGGCCGCGGTACTTCGACGGGATGAGCTCGTCGATCGCCGAGTTGATCGCCGCGTACTCGCCGCCGATGCCGAGCCCGGCGATGAACCGGAAGGCCGCGAGGAACCAGAAGTCCTGTGCGAGTCCCGCGATGCCGGAGCCGATCAGGTAGATCGCGAGCGTCAGGATGAAGAGCTTCCGCCGCCCGAGCCGGTCGGACATCCGGCCGAACACGAGCGCACCGATCACCTGTCCGAACAGGTAGATGGTGCCGAGGTACGTCACCTGCTGCGTGGAGAGGTGCAGGTCGGCCTGGAAGCCGGCGTTCGAGACGATCTGGATCTCGAGGCCGTCGAGGATCCAGGACACCCCCAACCCCACCACCACGCTCCAGTGGAACCGCGTCCACGGCAGCCGGTCCATCCTGGCGGGCACCAGGCTCTTGATCGCCCCGTTCGTCGTACTGCTCACGAGAGCGGACCGTACTCCGGAGATTCCAGGCTGGTTCCCAGTGGGAGTGCAGCTTTGCGTCCTCACAGAATCAGGGAGGTGCGGTGCTGCAGACGCGAGCCGTCACGTCCGACCAGCCCCGTGCCTCCCGTCGGTACGGTGGCGAGGTGCCGCTGCAGAACTCGACCGACCGCATCCTGACCACCCACACCGGGTCGCTGCCCCGGACGCCCGAGCTGACCGCGCTCCTGGTCGCCCGCGACCAGGGCGCCGCGTACGACGAGCGGGCGCTCCGCGAGGAGACCGCCGCCGTCCTGGCCCGGACCGTCGACGCCCAGCTCGACGTCGGCCTGGACGTCGTCAACGACGGCGAGGTGCCGCGCGTCGGCTTCTCCACCTACATCCGCGAGCGCCTGTCCGGCTTCGGTGGGACGGGGCACCGCAAGCCGACGCTCGACTCGGTCAAGTTCCCGGAGTACGCGGCGTTCCAGGCCCGCCAGATCGACGAGGGCGCGACGTTCGCGCGGGTCTGGGACACTCCGGTCGCGCAGGGGTTCCTGGAGTACGACCCGGAGCGCGCCGGCATCCGGGAGGACCTGGACGGCTTCGCCCGCGAACTCGACCGCAACGCCGCGGCCGGCCGCACGCCAGCCGGCACCTTCCTGTCCGCGGCGACCCCCGGCATCGTCGCGACGACGCTCCTGCTCGACGAGCAGAACCCGCACTACCGGGACCACCGCGAGTACGTCTTCGCGCTCGCCGAGCAGCTCCGCGTCGAGTACGAGGAGATCGCCGCGCGCGGGCACGTCCTGCAGCTCGACGCGCCGGACCTGGCGATGGAGCGGGTGATCCACTTCGGCGACGCGTCGCTCGACGAGTTCCTGGCCGCCGTGGACCTGCACGTCGACGCGCTCAACCACGCGCTCCGCAACATCCCGAAGGAGCAGACCCGACTGCACGTCTGCTACGGCAACTGGCAGGGGCCGCACCAGGACGACGTCCCCGTGGACGTGCTGCTCCCGCACCTGTACCGGGCCGAGGTCGGGGCGTTCAGCATCCCGTTCGGCAACCCGCGGCACGCGCACGAGTTCCCGGCGTTCCGTGACCTGCCGCTGCCCGAGGACGCGGTGCTCGTCCCCGGCGTGATCGACGTCACGACGAACTACCTCGAGCACCCGCAGCTCGTCGCCAACCGGATCGTCGAGGCCGCCGAGGCCGTCGGCGACCCCACGCGCGTCGTCGCCGGGACGGACTGCGGGCTCGCGACGTTCGCGAGCTACGAGTTCGTGGCGTCGGACGTGGCGTGGGCGAAGCTCCGCGCGCTCGTCGAGGGCGCCGAGATCGCGTCGCGCCGCCTGTTCGGCTGACGGCGGGCGAGGCGGCGCACGCCCCGTACGTGGGGACGGGACGGCCGGGAGGATCGCGGCCGGGTCCGCCACGCGGCCACCGTCGACACTGTCGGTGCGCGGGCGTAGCGTCAGACACGTGACCCGACCCACCATGAGAACGGTCGGCGAGCTCCGCGCTGCTGGGCACGTCCAGAAGTCGGTCCGCGCCGAGATCCGCGACAACCTCCTCCAGGCCCTCCGCGAGGGCCGCGACCCGTGGCCCGGCCTGCACGGCTTCGCCACCACCGTCGTCCCGCAGCTCGAACGCGCCCTCATCGCCGGGCACGACGTCGTGCTGCTCGGCGAGCGCGGGCAGGGCAAGACCCGCCTGCTGCGCACCCTGCAGGGCCTGCTCGACGAGTGGACCCCCGTGATCGCCGGCTCCGAGCTCGGCGAGCACCCGTTCGAGCCGATCACGACGGCGAGCATCCGCCGCGCCGCCGACCTCGGGGACGCGATGCCGATCGAGTGGCGGCACCGCGACGAGCGCTACGTCGAGAAGCTCGCGACACCGGACACGAGCGTCGCGGACCTGATCGGCGACGTCGACCCGATGAAGGTGGCCGAGGGACGCAGCCTCGGCGACCCCGAGACGATCCACTTCGGCCTGATCCCCCGGGGGCACCGCGGCATCGTCGCGATCAACGAGCTCCCGGACCTCGCCGAGCGCATCCAGGTCGCGATGCTCAACGTGATGGAGGAACGCGACGTCCAGATCCGCGGCTACGTGCTGCGCCTGCCGCTCGACGTGCTCGTCGTCGCGAGCGCGAACCCCGAGGACTACACGAACCGCGGCCGGATCATCACGCCGCTCAAGGACCGCTTCGGCGCCGAGATCCGCACGCACTACCCGATCGAGCTCGACGACGAGATCGCCGTCATCCGGCAAGAGGCGCACCTGACCGCCGACGTGCCGGACGCCCTGGTCGAGATCCTCGCGCGCTTCACCCGGGCGCTCCGACAGTCCAGCGCGGTCGACCAGCGCAGCGGCGTGAGCGCCCGCTTCGCGATCGCCGGCGCCGAGACGATCTCGGCCGCGGCCGTCCACCGCGCGGCCCGCCAGGGCGAGGAGCACGCCGTGGCGCGGCCGATCGACCTCGAGACCGCGGTCGACGTGCTCGGCGGCAAGATCGAGTTCGAGAACGGAGAAGAGGACCGGGCGGACGAGGTCCTCGAGCACCTGCTCCGGACCGCGACCGCCGAGACCGTCCGGGCACGCTTCCGGGGCATCGACTTCGACGTCCTCATCGAGGCGCTCGACGGCGGGACGATGGTCACCACCGGCGAGCAGGTCAGCGCCCGGGCGTTCCTCGAGGGCCTGCCGTCTATCGGCGAGTCCGACCTGTACGACCAGGTGTGCGAGCGACTCGGTGCCACGGACGACGGCGAACGGGCCGGCGCGATCGAACTGGCGCTCGAAGGGCTCTTCCTCGCCCGCCGCATCAGCAAGGAGTCCGGGGGCGGCGAGGCCGTCTATGGCTAGGCAGAACCGCCGCCTGTCCCGCGACGCCCGCTACGGGAAGTACGAGGGCGGACCCGATCCGCTCGCGCCGCCGGTCGACCTGTCCGAGGCGCTCGACGCCATCGGTGAGGACGTCATGGGCGGCACCTCGCCCGAGCGTGCCATCCGCGAGTTCCTCCGGCGCGGCGGCGAGACGCAACGGGGCCTCGACGACCTGATGCGCCGGGTCGCCGAGCGTCGCCGGGAGCTGACCAGCCGGAACAACCTCGACGGGACCCTGCAGCAGGTGCGGCAGCTCCTCGACGACGCCGTGCTGGCCGAGCGGGGCGAACTCGCCCGCAACGTCGACCTCGACGACGGCGACCGGGCCCTGGCCGAGATGCAGCTCGACAGCCTGCCGCCGTCGCCCGCTGCCGCCGTGCAGGAACTGAACGGCTACGACTGGACGAGCCCGCAGGCGCGCCAGAAGTACGAGCAGATCAAGGACCTGCTCGGGCGCGAGGTGCTCGATCAGCGCTTCGCCGGGATGAAGCAGGCGCTCGAGAACGCGACCGACGAGGACCGCGCCGCGGTCGCCGAGATGATGCGCGACCTCAACCAGCTGCTCGAGGACCACCGCGCGGGGACGGACACCCCGGAGCAGTTCGATGCGTTCATGGCGCAGCACGGGCAGTACTTCCCGTCGAACCCGGCGAACGTCGAGGAGCTCCTCGACGACCTGGCCGCCCGGGCCGCCGCCGCGCAGCGCATGCGCAACTCGATGACCCAGGAGCAGCGGGACGAGCTCGACGCCCTCGCGCAGCAGGCGTTCGGCTCCCCCGACCTGATGAGCCAGCTCGGCCAGCTCGACGACACCCTTCGATCCCTCCGCCCCGGCGAGGACTGGGGCGGCGCCGAGCGGATGGACGGCGAGCAGGGCCTCGGCCTCGGCGACGGCACCGGCGTGTTCCAGGACATCGCCGACCTCGACGCCCTGGCTGACCAGCTCGCGCAGTCCGGGCCCGGTTCGGACCTCGCCGACCTCGACCTCGACGCCCTGCAGCGCCAGCTCGGCGAGCAGGCCGGCGTCGACGCGCGGACCCTGCAGCGGCTCGAGCAGGCCCTGCGGAACTCCGGTGCCGTGCAGCGCGGCGCGGACGGGCAGCTCCGGCTGACCCCGAAGGCCATGCGGCAGCTCGGCAAGAGCCTGCTCAAGGACGTCGCCGAGCGGATGTCCGGACGCCAGGGCGCGCGGGACCTCCGCCGCTCGGGGGCGTCCGGTGAGCCCTCGGGTGCGACGCGCCCCTGGGCCTTCGGCGACACGGAGCCGTGGGACCTCCCCCGGTCGATCACGAACGCCCTCGTGCGCACCGCCGCCGACGGACGCGCCGGACCCGGTGTCCGGCTGACGATCGACGACGTCGAGGTGCAGGAGACCGAGGCGCGGACGCAGGCGTGCGTGGCGCTCCTCGTCGACACGTCGTTCTCGATGGCGATGGAGGACCGCTGGGTCCCGATGAAGCGCACCGCCCTCGCGCTGCACACCCTCGTCAGCACCCGGTTCCGCGGGGACGACCTGCAGCTCATCGCCTTCGGCCGCGAGGCCGAGGTGATGGACATCGAGCAGCTCGTGGGGCTCGACGCCCAGTGGGACAAGGGCACGAACCTGCACCACGCGCTGCTCCTGGCGAACCGGCACTTCCGGAAGCACCCGACGGCGCAGCCCGTGCTGCTCATCGTCACGGACGGCGAGCCGACGTCGCACCTCGAGCCGAACGGGCAGGTGTGGTTCGGCTACCCGCCCGACCCGGTGACGATCGCGCTCTCCGTCCGCGAGCTCGAGAACGCCGGGCGCCTCGGCGCGCAGACGACCTTCTTCCGCCTCGGCGACGACCCGGGGCTCGCGCGCTTCATCGACGCGATGGCCCGACGGGTGGACGGATCCGTGGTCGCACCGGAGAACGACGACCTCGGGGTCGCGGTCGTCGGCTCGTACCTCGGCGCGCGACAGGGCGGCACGCCGCTGTTCGGCGGCTGGGGTCGCGACGAGTGGGGCGGCTGACCAGGACCCGCGGTCCGTCGGACCACGGCCGACCCTGATCCACGATCCGTCGGGCTCCGGCTGACCAGGTCCGGTCAGAACAGCGGCCAGGGCACCGCCGACCCGTGCCCCGGGGGCGGCGGGAACATCCCGACGGCGCGGAGCGCGGCGCACCGGGCCCGGGTGTTGTCGATCTCGGCCGGCGTCAGGTGCTCCGCGAGCGCGACCCCGAGGTCCCCCCGCAGTGCCTCGGACACCCGGTCGAGTCCCTCGAGCTCGTCGGGGTCGAGCGGTTCCCCGATCCATCCCCAGAGCACGGTGCGGAGCTTGTGCTCGACGTGGAAGGTCAGGCCGTGGTCGACGCCGTACCGGTGCCCGTCCGGCATCGCGAGCACGTGGCCGCCCTTGCGGTCGGCGTTGTTCACGACGACGTCGAACACCGCCATCCGCCGGAGGGCCGCGGTGTCCTCGTGCACGAGGGTCACCGGGCGGTCGTGCTCGTCGATCGCCTCGAGCACGGGGAGCCACGGCGATTCCTCGGCGTCGGCCTCCGCGGTCGGGACGAGGTCGACGGCGTCCTGCTCGGGGTCGACGTCCTGCCACCGCTGCACCATGCCGGGGCCGAACGGCCCGTCGTCCACGAGCCAGGTGGACGGCACGACGTCCCAGCCGAACGCCTGCGACACGAGGTGCGCCGCGACCTCCCGACCGGCGAGGGTGCCGTCCGGGAAGTCCCAGAGGGGGCGTTCGCCCTGCACCGGCTTGTAGACGACGGACTGCCCGTCGAGCTCGGCGAGGAAGGTGGCGTTCGAGGCTTCGCGGATGCGCGCCCGGATCGTGAACGCGCCGTCGGCGGGGCGCGGACCGTCCGGAGTGGGCGAGGCGTCGCTCATGCGTCGTCGGGCCGGCGTCCGGCGGCGACGACCTCGCGCGTGCGCTCGACGAAGGCCCGTGCGCTGCCGACAGGGATCTTGACCTGGAAGACCTCGGCGGGCTCGGGGATCTCGACGACGGCGTCGACCTCGTCGCCGTCCTCGTCCGTCTCGGTGACGATCTCGAGCTCCTCGTCGATCGGGTACGCCTCGATCACCACCTGCGCCGTCGCGGGGTCGAAGCCCAGGCTGAGCGCACCGGCACGGAACTCGGGCTCGACGGGTTGGTCGAGCGGAGCCGCGTCGCGGAGTTCGGTCGGCGCGGACGCGGGGACGCTGAAGCGGTTGTCGTCGACGGTCGCGACCTCGTCCAGGAGCTCGGAGACCTTCTCGGCGAGGACCGCGGACTGCTCCTTCTCGAGCGCGACGCTGGTGACCCGGCGGCCGTCGCGTGCCTGCAGGTAGAAGGCGCGCTCGCCCGGGCGGCCGACCGTCCCGACGACGAGACGTTCCGGCCAGTCGAAGCCGTGCACGATGGTGGGCATGCCCCGATTGTAGGAGGGCCCGCCGACGCCCGTTCAGGCTCCGGCGGTCCCCGGACGGTCGTGGCCCGCTCCCCCGCCGACGGCCGCGTCACCGGAGGGCGCCGGGCCCGCGGCGAGCCACGACAGGTCCCCCGAGTCGGTGTTCGTCGCGACGACCTCGGGACGGTGCTCGCCGTAGCGCACGACGGACACCGACGCCGGTCCGACCGCGATGCGCTGGAACAGGTCGAGGTGCATGCCGAGGGCGTCGGCGAGGACGGACTTCACGATGTCGCCGTGGCTCACCGCGACCCAGACGGCGGTCGGGCCGTGCGCCGCCTCGACCTCGGCGTCGATGCGCCGGATCGCCGCGACCGCGCGGGACTGCATGGTCTGCATGGACTCCCCGCCGGGGAACACGACCGCGCTCGGGTTCGCCTGCACGGTGCGCCACAGCGGTTCCTTCGCCAGGTCGGCGAGCTTCCGCCCCTGCCACAGCCCGTAGTCCGCCTCGGTGATGGCGCGCTCGACGCGGACGTCCGGGCTGCTCTGCTGCTGGGCGAGGACCGCACGGGCGGTCTGCCGGCACCGTTCGAGCGGGCTCGTGACGAGGGCGGCGAGTGGGATGGGCGCGATGCGGGCGGCGGCACGGTCGGCCTGCTCGCGGCCGACGCGGTCGAGCGCGACCCCGGCGGTCCGGCCGGCGAGCACGCCGGTCGCGTTCGCCGTGGTGCGCCCGTGCCGGAGGAGGAGGACGGTCGCCATGCGCTCGATCCTAGGCCGCGACCGACGCCGCCCCCGCGGCCGACCCCGCGACCCGCCCGTCCACCACGGTCACCAGCGCGTCGAGCGCCCCACGGTGCACCAGGTCGTGCGTGACGAGCAGCGTCGCCGTCCCCCGCTCGTGCGTCAGCCGTGCGATGAGGTCCATCACGGCCCCGCCCCGCTCCTGGTCGAGCGCGCTGGTCGGTTCATCGACCAGCAGGACCGCGGGGTCGTGCACGAGCGCCCGGGCGATCGCGACGCGCTGCCGCTGTCCGCCGGACAACTGCGCGGGCCGCTTGTCCGCGTGCCCGCCGAGCCCCACGGCGTCGAGCAGGCCGTCCGCGCGCTCCCGGGTGACCCGTCGGCCGCGCGCACCGCCGAGGTGCCCCATCACGAGCAGCTGCTCCCGGGCGGTCAGCGACGGCAGCAGGTTCGACTGCTGGAACACGATGCCGATGCGCTCCCGGCGGAAGGCGGTGGCCGCGTCCCGCGAGAGCGCCGCGACGTCGACCGCGTCGACCCCGCTCCCGACGAGCACCCGCCCGGCGTCCGGCCGGATCAGGGTCGCCGCGACCGCGAGCAGCGAGGACTTCCCGGAGCCGGACGGCCCGGTGACGCCGGTCACCGTCCCGGCCGGCGCGGTCAGGGTCACGTGGTCGACCGCGGTGACACGGCGGTCGCCGTCGGGGAAGGTCAGGGTGACGTCGTCGAGGGTGATCATCGGTTGCTCCCGAGTGCGGTGAGGGGATCGGCTGCGGTGACGGTACGGAGGGCGATCGCGGCGCCCGCGAGCCCGAGCAGGGCCATCGCGACGCCGGGCACCAGGGTGGTGAGCGGGCTGAGGAGGAACGGCAGCGTGCCGCCGGCGACCGCCCCGAGCACCGCGACGAGGGCGGTGCCCGTGCCGATCCCGAGGACGAGCACGACGAGCGCCTGCCCGAGGGCGTCCCGGACGAGCGACGCCGTGCTCGCACCGAGGGCCTTGAGCACCGCGACGTCGCCGGCGCGCTGCATGGTCCAGACGGTGAAGAACGCGCCGACGACCAGGGCGGAGACCCCGAACAGCATCGCGATCATGAGCGCGAGCGAGCCGACCTCGGACCGGAACGTCCCGAGTGCCGTCAGCGACCCGAGCGGCGTCGCGGCCGAGGTGTGCGTGGCCGTGGCGACGGCGTCCCAGTCCGGCGACCCGCTGACGGCCAGGAGCGTCGGTGCCCCGCTGCCCCCGAGCCGACGGTCGGCCGCCGCCCACGCGTCGGGCGTCATCGCGACGACCGGGGTGTGGCTGTACCAGGCGTCCCCGCCGACCGACGCGACCCGGTACGCCGTACCGGTGATGCTGATGCTGTCTCCTACCCGCACGTCGAGCTGCTCGGCAGCGGCGGCCGACAGGCCGACGGCGTCGTCCCGTCCCGGCGCGAGCGCCGCGACGACGCCGTCGCCGCCGTGCGGCAGCCCGAACAGCGCCACCCCGACCGCAGCGGCGGAGGACCCACCGGCCGGGCCGCCGCTCCCGGCGGCGGCCCGCCCCTGCACGATGCCCACCGGGACCACCCGGTCGACGCCGGCCGACGTCTGCCAGCCGACCCGTGCCTCCCGGCCGATCTCGGACTCGCCGAACGACGGCTGCCCGTCGGACGGCTGCTGCAGCACGAGTCGGTCGCCGGGCAGGCCGAGCACGGCGGAGACGTTCTGCGACGCCAACCCGCCGGTCAGCCCGGCGAGGAACCCCACGAGCAGGGTGATGAGGGCCACGACGGAGCCGATGAGCACGAAGCGTCCGCGGGCGAACCGGAGATCGCGCCAGGCGACGAACACGGTCGTTCCTTCCCGGTCGTGGACCCTCCGCGACCTCCGTCCCAGCGTCGCGTCCGTGCTCCCGACGGTCATCGCCGGGTCGATCGGTCCCGGGATCGAACTTCCGGTTGATCCGCCGCGACCCGGCCGTCCGTACGCTGTCCGTGACATGGCCCACAGCACGCTCACCCCGGTCTTCGTCGGTCTCCGCACCGGCCTGCACGTGCTGTCCGCCGCGCTCCTGGCGCTCGTCGTCGTCCGGATCGTCGTCGTCGGCGGCCCGACCGCGCCGCTCGCGTGCGTGCTCGCCGGGGCGTTCGCGGTCGTCTACCTGCTCGGGGCGGTCGTCGCCCGCACGGCCGGGTCCCGCCGCGTCCTCGCCGGCGCGCTCTGGGTCGTCGGTCTGAGCGTCGTCTGGGTCGGGCTGCTCGTCCTGGTCCCCGAGGCGGCGTACCTGGTCTTCCCGCTCTTCTTCCTGTACCTGCACGTCCTGCCTCGCGTCGTCGGACCCGCGGCCGTGGTCGCCGCGACGCTCGTCGCGGTCGTGGCGCTCGGCCTGCACGGCGGTTTCACGGTCGGCGGGGTGGTCGGTCCGCTCGTCGGCGCGGGCGTCGCGCTCCTCATCGGCCTCGGGTACCGGGCGCTCGCCCGCGAGGCCGCCGAGCGCGAGGCCCTCGTCGCCGAACTCCTCGCCACCCGGGACCGGCTCGCCGCGACCGAGCGGGAGCAGGGGGTGCTCGCCGAGCGCGCACGGCTCGCGCGGGAGATACACGACACCGTCGCGCAGGGCCTGTCGAGCATCCAGATGCTGCTGCACGCGGCCGAGCGCGCGGACGGCGACCGTCCGGGGACCGAGCACATCCGGCTCGCGCGCGAGACCGCCGCGGACGGACTCGCCGACACCCGTCGCTTCATCCGGGAGCTCGCGCCCCCGACGCTCGACCAGGGGCTCGGCGCCGCGCTCCGCCGGCTCGCCGAGCAGCAGTGGACCCGCCACGGGCTCACGGTCGGCGTCACCGTCCCGGACGCCGCCCTGCCGATGGACGTCGAGACCGCGCTGCTCCGCCTGGCGCAGGGCGCGGTCGCGAACGCGATGCAGCACGCGCGGGCGGCGCACGTCGACGTCGTGGTCGCCGTGGACGGCCGGGAGGCACGACTGACGGTCGTCGACGACGGCGTCGGGTTCGACCCGGTCACCACCGGCGACCGGGCGGCGGCGACGGACTCCTTCGGCCTCCGCGCGATGGCCGAGCGCGTCGAGCAGTTCGGCGGCCGACTGACGGTCGACAGTGCCCCCGGCCGCGGCACCACGATCACCGCCGTCCTGGAGGTCCCGTGATCCGCATCGTCATCGCCGACGACCACCCCGTCGTCCGCGCGGGACTCCGAGCGCTGCTCGACGCCGAGGACGACATCGTGGTCGTCGGCGAGGCCGCCACCCCCGACGCCGCGACCGCGATGGCCGAGCAGACGGCGCCCGAACTCGTGCTGATGGACCTGCAGTTCGGGCAGGAGACCACGGGCGCCGACGCCACCCGCCGGATCCGGTCGCTCGACGCGCCGCCGTACGTGCTCGTGCTGACGAACTACGACTCCGACGGCGACATCCTCGGCGCGGTCGAGGCCGGCGCGAGCGGGTACCTGCTCAAGGACGCCCCGCCCGAGGAGCTCGTGGCGGCCGTCCGCGCGGCGGCCTCGGGCCAGAGCGCCCTCGCACCCGCGATCGCCGGCCGGCTGATGGCCCGGATGCGGGCCCCGCGGGTGAGCTTGTCGGCGCGGGAGATCGAGGTGCTGCGGCTCGTCGCCGACGGGGCGTCGAACGGCGAGGTCGCCCGACGACTGCACATCAGCGAGGCGACCGTGAAGTCGCACCTGGTGCACGTCTTCTCGAAGCTGGGGGTCGCCTCGCGCACCGCGGCGGTGTCCGAGGCCCGGGCGCTCGGCGTGCTGCGGTGATCGCTGCGTGCGGCTCGCGGACAGTGGTCGGCGCGCCCAGGACCATGCACCAGGATGGTCCGGTGCTCGTCTCCATCGTCTACATGAGCCGGTCCGTCACGCCCTTCGACGACGACGCGCTCGCCGAGCTGCTCCGGGAGTCGCGGCTCCGCAACGAGGCGCTCGGCGTCTCCGGGCTGCTCGTGGCGAAGGGCGGCCGCTTCATGCAGCTGCTCGAGGGGCCGGCGTGGAGCGTCGACGACCGCTTCGCGGCGATCTCCCGCGACCGCCGGCACGACGAGGTGAAGTCGCTCATCCGTGAGGACATCGAGCGCCGACGGTTCGACGGCTGGTCGATGGCCTACCGGTCGCTCGACGAGCGAGACGTCCGCGACGAGGAGGGCTTCAGCCCCTTCCTGTCCGGGACGATGGACTTCGCGCCCGAGTTCGACCGGACGAGCGCCGCGTGGCTGCTCAAGTGGTTCCGCGACCGCGAGCTCACCGACCGCTGACGAAGGTCTCGTCGACGACCGCGAGCAGCCGTGCCCGGTGCGCGGGCGCCGCGGTGGCCTGCACCACCACGCGCCACATCACTGCGACGGCGGGGTCGAGGTCCGCGCGGCCGCTCCGGACCTCCGCGACGAGCTGCACCCCCGTGAAGTACGGGACGACCGTGCCGCCGAGCTCTTCGGCGCTCAGGTCGGTCCGCAGCTCCCCGCTCGCGAGCGCCAGGCGGAACACGTCGACGATCCCACCGATCCACTGCTCGTAGAAGGACGACGTCGCACCCGCGAACTCGCCGCGCTCGAGCGACAGCCGGATGCCGGCCCGGACGATCGGGTCGGTGCGGAGCAGGTCCGCGATCGCCTTCGAGGCCCGCATGAGCGCCGCGGTCGGCGAGGCGTCGGTGTGCTCGACGACGGCGAACGTCCGGGCGTTCTGCTCGTCGATCACGGCGAGGGCGAGCGCGAGCTTCGTCGGGAAGTGGAAGTGGAGCGTGCCCTGCGGGACGCCGGCGCCGCGCGCGACGGCGGCGACCGCCGTGGCGGCGAAGCCGACGCGGTCGAACTCCTCGGCCGCCGCCACCAGGATCTGCTCGCGTCGTTCCACGGTGCCAGTCTCCCGGACGCCAGGCGCGTGGCGGAGCCGCATCGCGCCTCCCGTCCGGGTGTCGTCGCGGTGGTGCGCCCCTCGGCTACGCCGCGTGCCGCGCCAGGGTGATGCGCTCCTCCGGGACGTCCTGCAGGTCCCGCCCGCGGAACCAGCGGAGCAGCCAGTCGGCCGGCGTGCCGGCCAGACCGGTCGGCAGTCCGCTGCGCTCGGTGAGGAAGGTGTTGAACCCCGGCTCGTCGCGGACCTCGACGTCGCTCGGGTTGCCGAACGCCATCGACCAGCCGTCGAAGCGACGGGCGTCGATCGTCTCGCGGGACAGGGACTTCACGTCGTGGTGCCGCGGGTCGCGCTCGATCGCGGCGAAGCGGTCCGCGACACTCCACGTCGGCCCCTCGAGGACCTGCATGAACCGGCCGCCCTTCGCGAGCAGCAGGCCGGAGACGCCGAGCGCCTCGTTGCGCAGGCGGGCCTCCCGGAGCATGGCGACGAGCTGGTCGTCGGTGAGGTCGTCGACGGCGACGGACATGTACACGAGCGAGGTGAGGGTGGTCATCGGCGCCAGTCTGTGTCGTGCTCCTGCGGTCGGTCAACGCGGTCGTCCGAACACCGCATCGAGGCGCGGTGTGCGGACGGACGCGCCGCTCACGTCCGGCCGCGCCGTCGTTCTACATGTTGTAGAGTTCCCGGGTCGTCCGGCACGGTGCCGGACGCTCCGTCCGAAGGACCCGCGCCCCGATGCCCAGCACCGCTCCGCCGCCCTCCCGTGGCTGGTTCGCCCAGCTCCTCCTCCGCCTGCACTTCCTGGCAGGCCTGTTCGTGGGCCCGTTCGTCCTGGTCGCCGCGCTGTCCGGAGCCGTCTACGCCGTCGCGCCGTCGATCGAGCAGGTCGCGTACCGGCACGAGCTCACCGCACCGTCCACCGCCGCGGCACGCCCCCTCGCCGACCAGGTCGCCGCCGCGCAGCGGTACGTCGCCGCCCACCACCCCGACGACACCGTCGTCGAGGTCCGTCCCGCGCCCGCGCCCGGCGACACCACCCGCGTGATGTTCACCGAGGCGGGACTGCTCGAGTCGCAGACCCGCGCCGTGTTCGTCGACCCGGGCGACGCGTCCGTCCGGGGCGACCTGCCCGTGTACGGCACCTCCGGCTCCCTGCCGTTCCGGACGTGGATCAGCACGGTGCACCGCAGCCTGTTCCTCGGCGACGTCGGTCGGTTGTACAGCGAGACCGCCGCGTCGTGGCTCGGGATCGTGTCGCTCGCCGGCATCGGGCTCTGGGCGTTCCGGCTCCGCACGGCCCGACGGAAGCGCGAGCTCGTCGTCCCGGACACCCGCCTGCGTGGGTACCGCCGCACCTTCTCGTGGCACGCGGCGACCGGCGCGTGGGTGCTCCTCGGCGCGCTCTTCCTGTCGGCGACGGGCATCACGTGGTCGCACTTCGCGGGCGACAACGTGACCGCGCTCCGTTCGGCGCTCAGCTGGCAGGCGCCGACCGTGGACACCGCGCTGGGCGGCGCGGCGGCGATGGGCATGACGGCCGGCGAGCACGCCGGGCACCACGGGTCCGCCGCGGCACCGGTGGGCTCCCCCGCGACCGTCACACCCGAGCAGTTCGACGAGGTCCTGGCCGTCGCCCGGTCGGCCGACGTGCACGCCGCCGAGGTTCGCATCCGGCCCGCGGCGACGACCGACCAGGCGTGGACCGTCGAGGAGATCAAGCTCAGCTGGCCGGTCGCGATGAACGCCGTCGCGGTCGACCCGACGTCGATGACCGCGGTGTCGCAGGTCACCTGGGACGACTACCCGCTCATGGCGAAGGCCGCGAAGCTCGGCATCAACACCCACATGGGCGCGCTGTTCGGGCTGCCGAACCAGCTCGTGCTGCTCGCGGCGGCGCTCGGCATCGCCGCGATGGTCGTCCTCGGGTACGTGATGTGGTGGCAGCGACGGACGCCCGGCACGCGCGTCGGCCGCGCGCCCGCCGACGGCGCGCTCGCACGCGCACCGTGGTGGGGTGCGATCGCCGTCGTCGCCGTCGCGATCGGGCTCGCGCTGCTGCTGCCCGTCGTCGGGGTCACCCTGCTCGGGTTCCTGCTGGTCGACGCGCTGGTCACCGCGTTCCGGTCGCGTCCCGGGGCGACCCGGTGACGGACGGGAGGCTCGTGGCGACCCCGCCACGATCCTCCCGTCCGTCAGGCGGTGCCGATCAGGCGGCCGACTGCTCCGTGATCGCGTCGCGGAGCGCCTTCGCGGCCGCGGCCACGTCGTCGGCGCTGTAGATCGCGCTGCCGGCGACCGCGATGCGGGCGCCGGACGCCTGGACGGCGCCGATCGTGTCGGTCGTGATGCCACCGGCGACCGAGAACGGCACACCGGAGGCCTCGCCGTCGTGCAGGAGCGTCTCGAACGTGAAGCCCTCCTCGGCCTGCTCGTCGAGGCCGGCGTGCATCTCGACGAACGTGGCGCCGAGCGCGACGACCTCCTTCGCGCGGGCGGCCTTGTCCTCGACGCCGATCAGGTCGACGACGACGCCCTTGCCGTGCGCCTCGGCTGCCTTGACGGCGCCGGCGATGGTGCTGTCGCCCGCGACGCCGAGCACGGTGACGAGGTCGGCGCCGGCGTCGAACGCGATGCCCGCCTCGAGCTCACCGGCGTCCATCGTCTTGAGGTCCGCGAACACGGTCTTGTCGGGGTGCGCCTGCTTGATCGCGGTGATCGCCGACAGGCCCGCGCTCTTGATCAGGGGCGTGCCGAGCTCGATGACGTCGACGTACGGCGCGGCCTTGCCGGCGAGGTCGAGGGCGTCCTCGGTGGTCAGGGTGTCCATGGCGAACTGGAGCTGCATGGTGGTGTCCTTCCGGTGGTGGTTCGTGGGGGTCGCGGTGCCGGTCATGCGCGGCGTCACTCGAGGTTCGCGTGGCGGGGCCACAGCTCGTCGGCGGAGCGGCCGCTGCGCTGCCAGAGCGCGTGGAACAGGGCGTCCCCGAGGAGGGCGACACCCTGCTCGAAGAGACTCCCGGCGTACTGTGCCGACGCGGTGCCGGAGCGGTCGGTCTTCGTCGCGGCGGGGAGCACGAGCGTGGCCTCGGCGACCGCCGCGAGCGGCGAGTCGTCGGTCGTGCTCACCGCGAGCACCCGGGCGCCGACGTCGGCCGCGGTCCGTGCGGCCTGCACGATGCCGCCGGTCGTGCCGGAGCCGCTCGCGACGAGGAGCACGTCGCCGCGTCCGATCGCCGGGGTCGTGGCCTCGCCGACGACGTGCACGCGCAGTCCGAGGTGCATGAGTCGCATCGCGGTCATCCGGAGCGCGAGTCCCGAGCGGCCGGCACCGTGCACGAAGACGCGGTCGGCGTCGGTGAGCAGGGTCAGCGCGCGCTCGAACGGGGCCTGGTCGGCGGCGCGGACGGTGTCGACGAGGGCGCGGAGCTCGTCGGCGACGAGTCCGAGGGCGTCGGCGGTGCTGCTGCCGTCGGCGGTGCTGCCGCCGTCGGGCGTGCTGCTGTTGTGCATGACGACGATGCTGCTCCGGCGTCGGTGGGAGCGCCGCTGCCCGGCCGGGCGGTCATCCCATCCGATCGGGTGGGCGTGCAGCGACCGGCAGGGTGGGGCGGGTAGGTTCAGTCGCCGTGACGGACACCCCTGCAAGTCGATCAGCCGCGTCGGAGCACGCCCGCACGGTCGCCGAGCAGGCCGACCGGCACGCCCTGACGCTCGAGTCCGTCCTCGCGGTGCTCCGCTCCCCCCGGTCGTCCGACACCGCGGCCCGCGCCGAGGCCGTCGAGATCGCCTCGGCCGCGCTCGTCGAGCTCCGGACGGTGACGGACCGGCAGCGCAGCACGTTGCTCGAGCCCGTCACGGGGGCGTTCTCCCGGCTGCGGGCCGACCTGCGCCCGCTCGTCCGGTTCGGCGACCTGGACGTGCAGTTCGTCGAACCGCCCGCCACCGGTCGCGCGCTCCCCGGAGCCGTCGCGCACGGTGCCCGCGCGATCGTCCGGACGGCGGTGCTCGCGCTCGTCGACGACGGCGTCGCGCGGCGGGTGCGGATCCAGTGGGACTGCGACGGTCGGAACCTGCTCGTGCAGCTCCGGGACGACGGCGCCGGCACGCTCGACGCCCACGACGACGCCGTCCGGCCGATCGCCGAGCGGGTCGTCGCCCTCGACGGGACCCTGCAGGTCGACTCGACGCCCGGGTGGGGTTCGACGCTCGACATCACGCTCCCCCTCGACCCGGCGCCGGGCACGGTCGACCTGCCCGCGGACGCCGACCTGACCGCGCGGGAGCGCGACGTGCTCCGGCTCGTCGTCACCGGCGTGGGCAACCGCGAGATCGCCGACGGCCTCGGCATCAGCCCGAACACCGTGAAGTACCACGTGGCGAACCTGCTCCGGAAGCACGGCGCCCGGACCCGCGCGGAGCTCGCCGCCCTCGGCGCGCGGCCCTGACCGGTGGCGAGCTCACGCGCCCAGCGACACCTCACGGGAGCGCGAGCGCGTGAGGTGTCGCTCAGCGCGTGAGACCTGCGGCGCCGCGCGGCGCGAGCACCTGGAACATGACGTGGTCACGCCACTCGCCCGCGATGCGGATGTACTGCGGCGCGAGGCCGTACCGGGTGAACCCGTTCCGCTCGAGCGCCCGCTGCGACGCAGTGTTCTCCGGCAGGGTCTCGGCCTGCACCCGGTGCAGCCCGAGCGCACCGAACGCGTGCGCCACCGCGAGCCCGATCGCCCGCGTCGCGTGCCCCTGGCGCACCCGGTCCGCACGCACCCAGTACCCGAGTGCGCACGACTGCAGGGCACCGCGGGTCACGCCGCTCAGGGTGATCCGGCCGAGCAACTCGTCGTCGTCCCCCACGATCACGAAGGGCACCGAACCGCCGGTCCGGGCCGCCGCGAGCAGCCCGCCGATCGTCGCGCGCTGACCGGCCTCGGTGTAGTAGTGCTCCGGCCGCGTCGGCTCGAACGGCCGCAGGTGGTCGGCGCTCGCGCTCACGATCGCGGCGAGCTCGGCGGCGTCGGCCAGCTCGACCGGTCGGAGGCGGGTCCCGGTGCTCATGCGCGGAGGGTGTGGGATTCGAACCCACGAGACATCACTGCCCACCTGTTTTCAAGACAGGCTCCATCGGCCGCTCGGACAACCCTCCAGCGACGCGACCACGTGGCGAGACGTGATCGCGTCCCGAGGAGTCTAGCGGCCCCGCCGACCGTCAGCGCGGGAGCGTGTCGAGCGCCGCGGCCAGACCGTCGTCGGTGACCCCGCCGGTCAGCTCGTTGCCCGCGTCGACGACGTCGGACGGTGCCTGCCCCATGACGACACCACGCCCGGAGGTCGAGGCCCACCGGAGCATGTCGATGTCGTTCCGCCCGTCACCGGCCGCCATGACCCGGGAGCGCGGGATGTCGAGCCACTCGCGCACACGCTCCATCGCGGTGGCCTTCGTCACGCCCTCTGGTGCGATGTCGAGCCACGACGTCCAGCCGACCGAGTAGGAGACCTTGTGCAGGCCCATCCGCTCGACGACCTGCAGGAAGTCCTCGGTGTCGTGCCCGGGCGAGATGACGACCACGCGCGTGGCCTCGACCCCGAGCAGCCGCTCGAAGGGGACGTGCTCGCCGGAGACCGTCATGGTGTCGTCGGGGAAGTTGCCGGACAGCAGGAAGTGGCCGGTCTCGTCCTCCACGCCGAACGCCGCGTTCTCGAGTGCGCCGTGGATGGTCTGCAACACCTCGGACGGGTCGAAGCGCTCGACGTGCACGCGGTCGTACCCGCCGTCCTCGCGGCGCCCCAGGATCAGCGCCCCGTTCGCGCAGACGAGGTACTTCGGGCGGATGCCGAGCGTCTCGAGCAGCGGCACCGTCATGCCCTCGCTGCGACCGGTGGACAGCATGACCTCGTGCCCGGCGGCCTCGGCGTCGCGCACGGCGGCCACGACGGCGTCGGTGATGACCCCGTCCTCGCGCATCGTCGTGCCGTCGACGTCGAGCGCCACGAGCCACCGCTTCGTCCGAGCCGGAGCACCAGCAGCGCCGGCGCCGCCCCCGGCAGCGCCAGCTGCGCCGGCGGTGCCGCCACCCTGCGCCGACCCGTCCACGAACCGCCCCGCGGTGCTCATCGGGGTGCGATCACCTCGACGCCGCCCAGGTACGGCCGGAGCACCTCGGGCACGACGACTGAACCGTCCTCTTGTTGGTGCGTCTCGAGGATCGCGACGATCCAGCGGGTGGTGGCGAGGGTGCCGTTGAGCGTGGCGACCGGTGCGGTCTTGCCGCTCTCGGTGCGGTAGCGGGTGTCCAGGCGACGGGCTTGGAACGTGGTGCAGTTCGAGGTCGAGGTCAGCTCGCGGAAGGTGCCCTGCGTCGGGACCCACGCCTCGATGTCGTACTTCCGCGCAGCACTCGTGCCGAGGTCGCCCCCGGCGACGTCGATGACGCGGTAGTGCAGCCCGAGGTCCTGCATCATCGACTCCTGCATCGCGACGAGGCGCTGGTGCTCCGCCTCGGCGTGCTCGGGCAGGACGTACGAGAACATCTCGAGCTTGTTGAACTGGTGCACGCGGAGGATGCCGCGGTTGTCCTTGCCCGCCGACCCGGCCTCGCGCCGGTAGCAGGTCGACCACCCGGCGTACCGGATGCCCTCGCCCGACTCCGGGAGCGACAGGATCTCGTCGGCGTGGAACCCGGCGAGGGCGACCTCGCTCGTGCCGGTCAGGTACAGGTCGTCGGCCTCGAGGCGGTAGACCTCGGCCGCGTGCTCGCCGAGGAACCCGGTGCCCGCCATGGTCTCGGGGCGCACGAGCGTCGGGGTGATGAGCGGCTCGAACCCGTGCTGGACCGCGCGGTCGAGCCCGAGGTTCATGAGCGCGATCTCGAGCCGGGCGCCGAGGCCGCGGAGGAAGTAGAAGCGCGAGCCCGAGACCTTGACGCCGCGCGGGATGTCGATGATGCCGAGGTGCTCGCCGAGGTCGGCGTGGTCCTTCGGCTCGAACGAGAACGTCGGCTTCGTGCCGACCGTGCGGAGCGTGACGAAGTCGTCCTCGCCACCCTTGGGCACGTCCGGCAGCACGACGTTCGGGATGGACCGGACGACGCGGTCGAACGACTCCTCGGCCGCGGTGACCTCGGCCTGCGCCTCCTTGACCTTCGCGGCGAGCGCCTGCGCCTGCTGCACGAGGGCGGCCTTCTCGTCCTTCGGGGCCTTCGCGACGGTCTTGCCGAAGGCGTTCTGCTCGGCGCGGAGCGCCTCGAACGCCGTGATCGCCGCGCGTCGCGCCGCGTCCGCCGCCACCGCGTCGTCGACGACGGACACGGAGGCGCCGCGCGCCTCCTGCGAAGCCTTGATGACGTCCGGGTGGTCGCGCAGCAGCTGGAGATCGATCACCGGTTCATCCTAGGGGGACCCGGTGACGGACCGGAGGCCCGTGGCAGCGCTGCCACGGGCCTCCGGTCCGTCATCCGGTCGCGTCCGCCGACGGGTCGTCGCGCAGGGCGGCGACCATCCCGCGGAGCAGGCGGAAGGCCGCTGCGCGGCCCGCCTCGTCGAGGTCCTGGGTCATCCGGAGCTCGACCTCGCGAACGGCGGCGCTCGCGCGCTCGCGCTGCCGCCGGCCCGCCGCCGTGAGGCGCGTCGGCAGCACCTTGCCCGCGGTCGGCGTCGCGGCCCGCTCGACGACGCCGTCCCGCTCGAGCTGCTGCAGGAGCGTGTTCATCGACTGGCGGGTGACGAAGGTGCCGCGCGCGAGCTCGGAGTTCGACATCCCGGGGCGCTGCGCGAGCAGTTCGAGGCACGAGTAGTGCGTGATCGTCATGCCGAAAGGACGGAGGGCGTCCTCCATGGCGGCGCGGAGGGCGCTCGCGGCCTCCTTGAGGACGTACCCGACGGAGGAGTCGAGGTCGATGCGTTCGTCGTGTCGATCGTCTTGACGCATGTCAGGAGTCTGACATAGAGTCCGCGTGTCAGACAACTGACACACAACGAAGGAGCACACCATGACCGCCACCGGGATCGACTTCACCTCGCTGCAGGTCCGCGACCTCGACGCCGCACAGGCGTTCTACGAGCGGTACCTCGGGCTCGTCCGATCCCCCGCCGGCCCGCCGCACGCCGTCGTGTTCCAGACCGAGCCGATCGCGTTCGCACTGCGCGACGTGGTCCCCGGCACCGACCTGGACGCCGCCCCGCAGCCGGGCCTCGGGGTGGCGCTGTGGTTCCACGCGACCGACGTCCAGGCGACCCACGACGCGCTCGTCGCCGACGGCCACGAGATCGTCACCGCACCGTTCGACGGCCCCTTCGGTCGGACCTTCACGTTCGCCGACCCGGACGGCTACCACGTGACGCTCCACGACGGACGCTGACGCCCGTCCGCTCGCAGGGCGCGGTCGGTAACGTCGGGGGCATGTCGACCCCATCGGAGACCGCGCCCGCGGACCAGGACGCCCTCCCGACCGAACAGAAGACGGCCGCCGTCGTCTACAACCCGGTCAAGGTGCACCTGGAGACCCTGAAGAGCACCGTCGCGAAGCACCAGCAGGAGGCCGGCTGGGCTGAGACCCTGTGGTTCGAGACCACGGAGGAGGACCCGGGCGGCGGCATGACGAAGGCCGCGCTCGAGGCCGGGGCCGACGTCGTCGCCGCGGCCGGCGGGGACGGCACCGTCCGCGCCGTCGCCGAGGTCGTGCACGGCTCGGCGGCTGCACTCGCCCTGCTCCCGAGCGGGACGGGCAACCTCCTCGCGCGCAACATCCCCTCGCCGATCGACGACCTGGGCGCGAGCGTCCGGACGATATTCCGCGGCGAGGACCGCCCGATCGACATCGGCGAGGTCCAGGTCGAACGCCCCGACGGCAGCCGCGAGGAGTTCGGGTTCGTCGTGATGGCCGGCCTCGGCCTGGACGCCCGCATGCTCGTGAACACCAAGCCCGAGCTCAAGAAGAAGGTCGGCTGGCTCGCCTACGTCGACTCGCTCTTCCGCTCGGTGCGGGACGCCGACGCGTTCGAGTTCCGGTACCGGCTGGACGGCGAGAGCAACCAGTCGGTGCGCGCCCACTCGCTGATCGTCGGCAACTGCGGCATGCTGCAGGCCGGCGCGACGCTGCTGCCGGACGCCGAGATCGACGACGGCGTCTTCGACATCGTGGTCATGCGTCCCCGCGGCTTCTTCGGCTGGGTCCGGATCGGCGCCCGGGTGTTCTGGGAGAACGCGATCCTGCGCTCGTTCCGGCGCTCGAAGATCGGTCAGACCCAGGTCGGCAAGCGCATCGCGACCGCGGCCCGCGAGGAGCGCCCGCTGCGCTACCTGCGCGGTGAGGAGTTCGTGGCGCGCCTCCAACGGCCGGACGAGTTCGAGATCGACGGCGACCCGGTGGGCGAGGTCGTCGCGTTCCGCGCGAAGATCGACGCCGGCGGGCTCCGGGTCCGGGTCGCCGGACCGCAGGACCAGACGCGGAACACCCGGCGGGTCGAGGACGCGCACAGCTGACGTGGGCCGGGCGGCGGCCCCGCGCCGCCCGGTTCAGTCCGCGTCGGGCTCGCCGGAGACGATCGCGCGCAGCCAGTCCCGCGCCTCGACGAACGCCTCGTCGGAGTAGCGCGCCGACACCTCCGGCCGGAACCCGTCCGCCCGCGGGTACGACCCGAGGAACGTCACGCGCGGGCTGAACCGCCGCAGGCCGAGCAGCGCGTCCGCCACCCGCTCGTCGTGCACGTGGCCGTCCAGGTCGATGACGAACCGGTAGCGCCCGAGCTCGTCACCGATCGGCCGCGAGGACAGCAGCCCCATGTTGATGCCCCGCGTCGCGAACTGCTCGAGCATGTCGACGAGCGCACCGGGGTGGTCCGCCGGCAGCTCCACGATGACGCTCGTCTTGTCCGCCCCGGTCCGCGGCGGGATCGCCAGCGTGCGTGACACGAGCACGAACCGGGTGACCGCCGACGCGTTGTCCCCGATCGACGACGCGAGCACGGCCAGGTCGTGGTGGTCGGTGATCCCGGGCGGGGCGACCGCGGCGTCCGCGACGGGGTGCTCGTCGAGCAGGGCAGTCGCTGCGGCGACGTTCGAGGACGCCGGGATGTGCCCGTGTCCGCGCAGGTTCGTCTCGAGCCAGCGGTGGGTCTGGGCGTAGGCGACCGGGTGCGCGTTCACGGTGCGGACGTCCGCGAGGGCCGTGCCGTGCCGGGCGACGAGCACGAAGTCGACCGGCACCAGGTACTCGCCGACGATGCGGACGCCGGGGATCCGGGCGAGGGCGTCCTGCGTGGCGCTGACCCCGCCGTCGACGCTGTTCTCGATCGCGATCACGGCGCCGACGGACCGGCCGGTGACGACGTCGTCGAGCGCCTCGCCGACGTTGTTCACGCTGCGCCAGGGCTTGCCGGCCGCGGCGTCGACGAGCCTCAGGGCCGCCTCGGTGAAGGTGCCGGCGGGACCGAGGTACGAGTAGGTGTCGGTCGGCTCGGCGCGCTCGGTCATGCCTCCGAGCCTACTGGTGTACCAGTCCCGTCACACCGACGCGGACCGCGCCCGGCCCGCCGACGCGCAGCGTGCCCATCAGGTCCGGACGAGCAGCGTGTCCGAGTCGCCGTTCCGCCCCACCGTCCGGAACCCGGCCCGCTCGTACAGGATCCGCGCCCCGGTGTTCCCGTCCTCGACGCTCAGGCTGACCCCCGGCCACCCCGCAGCCCGCCCGGCGTCGAGCAGGCGTTCGAGGAGCGCTCCCCCGACACCGCGTCCGCGCCCCCGGGCGTCGACGGCGATCGTCAGCTCGGGCACGTCCGCGGCGACGAACCCGTACCCGGGGTCGTCCTCCGGCAGGAACCGCGCCCACGCCACCCCGACCGGGCCGTCCCCGTCCACGGCGACGACACCGCGGTCCCGGGCCGGGTCGAACCCGTCGAAGTAGTGCGCGAACTCGGGGCGGTCGAGGTCGGCGTCCGTGAACGTCTCGGTCCGCCAGTTCATCGCCCGGAGCGTCGCCCGGCGCAGCAGCGGTCCGTCGTCGGCGGTGGCGTCGCGGAACAGCACCCCGGGGACCTCGGGTAGCCCCTCGCCGGCGTCCGCGCCGGTCAGCCGCGCCTCACAGAGTGCCTCGTCCCCCCGCGGGTACGTCAGCGCGGCGAACCGCCCCTCGGGGTCGAGCCGGCCGAGGAGCGCCCGGGTGATCCCGTCGAGCTGCGCGACCTGCTCGTCGGCGAGGGCGTCGATCACGTAGCGGCGCGCGGTCCGGACGTGCTCGGGCGCGGCCTGCACGATCGTGTCGTACCCGGCGTCGGTCAGTCGGACGTCGGTCGCCCGCCGGTCGTCGGCGGACGGGCACCGCGTCACGAGACCGCGCTTCTCGAGCCGGGACACGACGTGCGACAGCCGTGGGAGCGAGGCGTTGGTGGCCGCGGCGAGCGCCGACATCCGCAGCGTGCGGGACTCCGTCTCGGACAGCATCGCGACGACCATGTAGTCGAAGTGGGTCAGGTCAGCGTCCCGCTGCAGCTGCTGGTCGAGCGCCGCGGGCAGGAGCTCCATGACGGCGACGAGCTTCATCCAGGCACGCAGCTGGTCGCGCGTCAGCCACGGGGTATCGTCGGTCATCCCCACATGCTACCGATTGGTTGTCGCTGCAACCAGTGGCCTGCGCCGTCGGGCCACGACGATCCCGGCGACGAGCACCCCGACCACCACCGCGAGCAGGACCCCCTCGACGACGAGCAGCCGGGTCGCGTAGTCGAACGGCAGCACCGTCGGGTTCTTCTGCCCGTGCGCCTTCGCGGCGATCTCCGGCACGACGACGAGCGCGAGCACGCTCCCGAGCACGACGGCGGCCTGGACCGTGACGAGCACCCAGACGCGCAGCGACCGCCCGGCCCGGCGGAGCAGCAACCCCGCGCCGACGACGAACGGCGACAGCAGGACGTCGTGCAGCAGGACCGCTGCGACGAGCCACGTCACGAGCCCCCAGATGCGCTCGGGCCGCACGGTCGTGACCATCGTCCACGCGCCGAACGCCATCACGAGCACGCCCACCAGGACGAGCACGGTCCTCGCGGCCCTCATCGGATCACCTCGATCTTCCCGATCCACTTCGTCTGCAGGACGCCGGGTCGTCCCGGCGCGATGACCCGGGCGGGGAACCCGTGGTCCAGGTCGAGCGTCGCGCCGTTCAGCTCGAGCGCGACGAGCGTCGTCGGGTCGGCGGCGTACTCCGGCCCCATCTCGGTCACGCGGTAACCGCCGCTCCGCTCGAGGCTCGTGATCCGCAGCGGCGACGACGGGTCGGCCTGCACGGTCTCGAGCAGGTCGCGCATCCGCACGCCCTTCCACGTCGCCGTCTGGCTCCACCCCTCGACGCACGCGATCGGCAGATCGGCCGTCGTGGTGCCGAGGGCGACGAGCTCGGCACGCGAGAACGTCCGGCTCATCCCCGGTCCGACGACGGTGAGCGTCCAGTCCGCGGCGGTGGCGGTGGCCAGCACACCCGCGGCGCGCGCGGTGCGGTTCACCGGCAGGTCGTTCGGCCCGAGGTGCCGCTGCCGTGCCCCGAACACGTTGAAGGGTTCGAGCAGTCGCGTGGACTGCCCGGCGGTGAGCGCGACGACGCCGACGGTCGCCGCCGTCACGCCCGCCACGAACCCGCGTCGGGCGATCCGCTCGCGTCCGCCGTCGGTCGCCGTCCGGGCCGGACGGGAGGCACGCCCCGCCTCCGCCCCGTCGGCTGCGGGCCCACGGTCCGGATCACCGGAACCGAGACTCGCGCTGGGCGACGAGTCGCGGGACGTCGCGTCCGAGTCGTGTCGCGCAGCGCGAGACTCGTCAGGCGCGGCTGCGGCCGGCGCGCCGTCCACCCACCGCAGCAGGCGGCCGGTGAGGCCGCGGGGGTAGGGGCCGGACGCGCCACGATCCTCCAGACCCGTGTCGGGGAGCAGCTCGCTGCCCACCGTCGGGTCCGCGACGAAGCGACCGTCCGCGTCGTACGCGTCGCGTGCGCGCCAGTACCGCGCGATGATCCGCAGCTTCACGCCGACGTGCACGACGAGCGACCCGATGATCACGTAGGCGAGCGCGTTGTGCACCTGCCGGAACGGGAACGGCCACGGGTACCACTGGTACGTGTTCACGAGCCCGGTCCCGACCTGGACGATCGCGGCCGACACGAGCACCGCGATCGACAGGCGTTCGAGCAGGTGCAACACGCCGCGGACGGGCGGCGTCTGCGCGAGCGCGGGCATCACCGCGTTCAGCTTGGCGAGCAGGAGCGGGATGATCGCGATGCCTGCGGTGATGTGCAGGCCCTGCGTGAACTGGTAGAACTGCACGGGCCGGGTCGGGAAGCGCATCCCGGGCAGCGGGTCCTGCAGCAGGTGGCTGTACACCCCGGTGCCGAAGCACACGAGGAACGCGACGCCGAGCAGCCGACCCCAGACGACGGCCGAGCGGGCGTTCCGGTTCGGCGACGCCGCCGCGGACCGTGCGTCCAGCAGCAGCCGTCGCACCATCGGTAGCCTCGGGCCACGATGAACGAACGACTGCGCGCCGTCCCGCTGCCCACCAGGCCCGGCGTCCTGCCGACCGTGGTCGCCGTCGTGGGCGTGCTCGCGCTCGCGGGCGTCATCGCCTTCGGCATCACGCATCTGGGGTTCCTCCGTGCCGGTCATCGTGCACCATTCGTTGCGTGGACGCTCATCGCTTGGGCGGTCTTCGCCGGAGCCGTCCTCGCGCTCCGCTGGGTACCCCGTGCCTGGGTGACCCGGATCGTCCTCGGTGGGGCGGTCGTGGTCGGGGTCGCGGCGCTCGTCGGCCCGCCGAACACCAGCACCGACTCTGCCAGGTACGCCTGGGACGGCATCGTGCAGCACGCGGGTGTCTCACCGTACGCGCACACGCCGCAGTCCGGGGCGTTGGCCGCCCTGCGCCCCGAGTGGCTCTTCCCGGACAAGATCGACGGCACGTGCAAGCCCCTCGAACCGCGGATGCGCGGGCTCGGGGACGGCGCGGACGGGCACTGCGTGGCGATCAACCGACCGGACGTCGTGACGATCTACCCGCCGATGGCGCAGCTGTGGTTCGCGGCGGTCCGCGCGTTCGTTCCCGTCACCGCGCAGTACATGCCGTTCCAGGTCGCCGGGCTGCTCGTCTCCCTGGGCGTCACGGTCGGGCTCGTCGTGACCCTGCGCCGCCTCGGACGGCCGACCTGGTGGGCCGCGCTCTGGGCGTGGTCGCCGCTCGTCGCGTCCGAGGCCGTCACGAACTCGCACGTCGACGTGCTCGGCGCCGCGCTCGCGACGGCCGGTGTGGTGCTCGTCGCCTTCGGCCGGCCGGTATGGGGCGGCATCGCACTCGGTGCGGCGACCGCGACGAAGCTCATCCCGGCGATCGTGTACCCGCCGCTCCTCGGCCGGTGGCGACACTGGTGGGCGATCCCCGTCGGCGTCGCGGTCTTCGGACTGCTCTACGTGCCGTACGTCCTGAGCACCGGCGTGAAGGTCCTCGGCTACCTGCCCGGCTACCTGTCCGAGGAGGGCTACGAGGACGGCTCCCGCTTCGCCCTGGTCTCCCTGCTCGTCCCCGGTGACGGAGCGACGGTCGTCGTCGGGCTCGTGGTGTTGCTCGCGGCCGTCGTGGCCTGGCGCCTCGCGGACCCCGCCCGGCCGTGGTCCGGCGAGGTGCTGATGATCGGCGTGACGTTCCTCGCGGTGACCCCGCGGTACCCCTGGTACGCACTGCTCCTCATCCCGTTCGTGGTGCTGTCCGGCCGGTGGGAGTGGCTGTCCCTCGGGCTCGCGATCGCCCTCCGCGGTGTGTGGCCCTCGGCCGACGCCTTCCGCTGGTGGCTCGGCGCCGCGGTGCTCGTGATCGTGGTGGTCACGGTCGTCCGGACCGACCGTGACGAGTGGCGGCGGTGGGGTCGACGGCTCGACCCGCGGCGGTGGCGGCAGACGGACAGCGGAACGGACGGCGGACCGGAGGGTCGGCGGCGCCCGGTAGCATCGGCCCGGTGACGGCGAGGATCCTGCCCGCGACGGGCGAACGGCCCACGACGGGTGCGCCTGCGGGGCTTCCTGCGGCGGGTGCACCGGCGTCCGTCCCGGTCGCCTCACTCCTGCGCCGGGTGCGCAGCGGCTCGGCCGAGCTGCCGCCCCGACCTGCCGACGAACCGGCGCTGCTCGACCGCTTCGGCCGCACCGCGGTCGACCTGCGCGTCTCGCTCACCGAACGCTGCAACCTCCGCTGCACGTACTGCATGCCGGCCGAGGGACTGCCCGTCATCCCGTCCGACGCCCTGATGACCGCGGACGAGATCGACCGGCTCGTGGGCCTCTCCGCCGCCCGCCTCGGCGTGCGCAAGGTCCGGTTCACGGGTGGCGAACCGCTCCTGCGCGCCGACCTCGTCGACATCGTCCGCCGGTGCGCCGCGCACGACGTCGAGCTCTCCCTGACCACCAACGCCATCGGCCTCGCGAACCGCGCGCAGGCGCTGGCGGACGCCGGACTCCGACGGGTCAACGTCTCGCTCGACACCGTCGACCCGGACGTGTTCGCCGAGGTCACCCGCCGCCCGTTCCTGGACCGCGTGCTCGAGGGCATCGCGGCCGCCGCCGACGCCGGCCTCGGGGTGAAGGTCAACGCGGTGCTCCTCCGCGGCGTGAACGACCACCTCGCGGCGGACCTGCTCGCCTGGTGCCTCGAGCGCGGCCACGAGCTCCGGTTCATCGAGCAGATGCCCCTCGACCCCGGGCACGCCTGGGACGGCGCGACGATGGTCACCGCCACGGAGACCCGGGCGCTCCTCGGCGAGCGCTTCGTGCTCACCCCGGACGAGGCCCCGCGGGACGGCGCCCCGGCCGAGCGCTACCGCGTGTCCACCCACGACGGCGAACCGCTCGGCACCGTCGGCGTCATCGCGAGCATCACCGAGTCCTTCTGCGCCGACTGCACCCGCACCCGTCTGACCGCCGAGGGCCACGTCCGCTCGTGCCTGTTCTCCGACGACGAGGTCGACCTGCTCGGCCCGCTGCGCGACGGCGCCGACGACGACGCCCTGCTCGACACGTGGCGGCGCGCGATGTGGGCGAAGCCCCGCGACCACGGCGACGACGTGGACGGCATCGTGCACCCGTCCCGCGGCATGAGCGCGATCGGCGGCTGACCGTGACGACCCTCCGCTTCTTCGCCGCGGCCCGCGCCGCGGTCGGCCAGGACGAGACCACCACGTCGGCCGCGACCCTCGACGACGCCCTGCGCGCCGTCGCCGCCTCCGACACCGATCGCTGGGCGGCGCTGCAGGAGCGCTGCTCCTACCTGGTCGACGGGGTCACCACACGCGACCGCTCGACACCGCTCGCTGGCGTCGACACGGTCGACGTGATGCCACCCTTCGCCGGCGGCTAGGCGCCCGGCTCGTAGACCGCGACCTCGTCCGGCGCGACCGACAGCCGGACCGTGACGCCCGGCGCCAGTCCGAGCCCCGCGGCCGTCGCGACCGTCACGTCCGCCACCAGGTCGGCCGTGCGCACGCGCACGAGTCCGTCGCGCGGCTCCAGCGAGGTCACCGTGCGCGCGGGCCCCGGCCCGTCCCGCGTCACGCGGACGGCCGTCGGGTGCAGGGCGGCGACGACGGGTCGGCCTGGAGGCACGGTGCCGGTCGTCGACGCCAGCGCACCGCCGCCGTCGAGTGCGATCCCACCCGCGGTGGCGGTCCCGCGGACGAGCGCGAGTCCGGAGAAGGACGCCGCGAACGGCGTCCGGGGGTGCCGGAGCACCGCGTCGACGGGTCCCTGCTCGACGACGCGTCCGTCCTGCAGCACCACGACCCGGTCGGCGAGCGCGACGGCCTCGAGCGGGTCGTGCGTGACGAGCACCGTCGGCCGACCGGCGCGCGCGGTGGCGAGGGCCTCGCGGACGGCGGCGCGGGCGTCGACGTCGAGCGCCGAGGTGGGCTCGTCGAGGAGCAGGACCGCGGGGTCGGTGGCGAGCACCCGGGCGATCGCGACGCGCTGCGCCTGCCCGCCGGACAGGGCCCCCGGCGCCCGGTCGACCAGCCCGGCCACGCCGACCGTGGTGAGGGCCGCGACGGCCCGGTGACGTGCCTCCCGGCCGCCCGTCCCGGCCGCGCGCGGACCGAAGGCGACGTTGTCGACGACGGACAGGTGCGGGAACAGATCGGCGCGCTGGGCGACCAACCCGACGTGTCGGCGGTGCGCCGGGAGCCGTGCCAGGTCGCGGCCGTCCAGCGCGACCGTGCTGTCGGGAGCGCGGAGGAGCCCCGCGACGGTCTCGACGACGGTGGACTTGCCGGCGCCGTTCGGACCGACCAGCGCGACGCACTCCCCCGGACCGACCGCGATCGTGACGTCGACGTCGCGGTCACGGTCGACGACGTGGACGAGCAGACCGGCGTCGGGGGCCGTCACGCGACGACCGTCCGGGTGCGGAGCGACGTGACCCCGATGACGACGACCGCGACGACCACGAGCACCAGGGCGAGGGCGACCGCCGTGTCCGGGTCGACCTCGCGCTGCAGGTAGACCTCGAGCGGGAGCGTCCGCGTGACGCCCTGCAGGCTGCCCGCGAAGGTCAGGGTGGCGCCGAACTCCCCGAGCGCCCGCGCACCGCACAGCACCAGACCGGAGACGATGCCGGGCAGGACCCGCGGGGTCGTGACGGTCAGGAACGTTCGGGTCGGTCCGGCGCCCAGGGTCGCCGCGACGCGTTCGTACCGGTCGCCGCCGACGCGCAGGGCACCCTCGACGCTCGACACCAGGAACGGCATCGAGACGAACACCTGCGCCATCACGACCGCCGTCGTGGTGAACGCGATCCGCAGGCCGTGCGCGTCGAGGAACGCGCCGAGCACGCCGAGCCGCCCGAAGGCCGCGAGGAGCGCGAGGCCGCCGACCACGGGCGGCAGGACGAGCGGCAGCAGCACGAGGGCACGGAGGACGCCCACCCACCGGGCGGTCGACCGGGAGAACAGGACGGCCAGGGGATAGCCGAGCACGAACGCGATGCCCGTGGTCGCAGCGGCGGTGCCGAGGCTCAGGGCGAGCGCGGTCGTCGACGCGGGCGAGGTGACGAGGGCGACGAAGGACGACCAGTCAACGCGACCGACCATCGCGAGGACGGGCACGACGACGAACAGGCCGCCCAGGACCGCGGGGGCGGGGAGCCACCAGGGGACGGGGGTGCGGGTCATCCCTTCGGACGGCCGAACCCGGCGCGCTCGAGCACCTGCTGCCCGGCGTCGGAGCGGACGTACGTGGCGAACGCGGCGGCGGTGGTCGGGTTCGAGGACTCCTGCAGGACGCCGATCGGGTACGTGTTGACGGCCTTCGCCGACTCGTCGAACGGGACGCCGTCGACCTTGCCCGCCGCACCGCGGACGTCGGTGACGTAGACGAGCCCCGCGTCGGCCTGGCCGGACTCCACCTTGCCGAGCACGTCGGTGACGGACTGCTCCTCGCTGACCGGGTGCAGCTGCACGCCGGCGGCCCGCTCGACCTCCTGCGTCGCGGCACCGCACGGCACGGGTGACGCGCACGTGACGAGCTGCACGCCCGAGTGGTCGAGGTCGGCCAGGCTCCGGATGCCCTTCGGGTTCCCCGGGGCGACCGCGATCTCGAGGACGTTCGTGGCGAAGTCGCGCGGCCAGCCGGCGGCGAGGTCCGACGACGAGAGCTTCGCCATGTTGGCCTGGTCGGCGGAGGCGAACACGTCGGCCGGGGCCCCGTTCTGCACCTGGCTGACGAGGTCGCTCGACCCCGCGAACGAGAACGTGACCGTGGTGCCGGGGTGGTCCGCCTCGAACTGCTCCCCGAGCGCGGTGAAGGTCTTCTGGAGGGACGCGGCGGCGAACACGGTGATGCTGCCGGACGGCGTCGCCGAGGCCGACGGGGTCCCGGTGCCCGTGCCGCTGGTGGCGGCTTGCGTGGTGCATCCGGTCAGGGCGAGACCCGCGACGACGAGCAGGACAGCGGAACGCAGGAGCGGCTTCACACTGTGATCCTAACCGCAGGTGCGGGTCACTCGCGGTTCAGGTCGTCGTCGGGTGGCCCTCGGACCGCCACGCGGTGATGCCGCCGTCGAGGACGACCGCGTCCCGTCCCGCGGCGATCGCCGTCCGTGCCCATGCAGTCGCGCGTCGCCCCGAAGCACAGACCACGACGACCGGGCGGGGGTCGTCGTCCGCGAGGGCGTCCGGCGTGACGGACCCGGCGATCGTCCCCGTCGCACGCTCCTCGTCGGTGCGGACGTCCACGAGCACCGGTGCCCCGTCGCCGGCGAGCCGCTCGGCCAGGGCGCTCGGCGAGGTGCGCTCGGGCTCGACGTCGGCAGACGGCACCGGACGACCGCTGCCCGGACCACGCCGCAGCGGGCTCTCCGTCCACCGCCACCGCCGGGCGTCCACCGTGAGCACCCGACCGAGCAGGGGCGCACCGAGCAGGTGTCGGTCCGGTGCCGTCGACCCGGGTCGGGGTCCGGCCAGCAGGGCCGTCACCTGGGCGGCCATCACCGCGCCGACGGCGCCGCACAGCGCGGGGAGCACGCCGTCGAGCGCGCAGGACCCCTCGTCCGGCAGAGCCTCCGGGTGCAGGTCGTGGAAGTCGACCGGATCATCCGCGGCGTCGTGGAACACCGAGACCTGTCCATCGAACCCGAGCACCGTGCCCCAGACGAACGGGATGCCCGCGGCGGCGCAGGCGTCCGACACCGCCCGGGTGACCTCGACGCTGTCGGCCGCGTCGACCACCACGTCGTGGTCGGCCACGTGCTCCGGGCGGAAGGGCTCCGCGAGCGCGACGACCTCGGCGACCGGGTCGACCGCCCGGACCCGCGCCGCGGCGACCTCGGCCTTGGGGAGTCCGACGTCGGCGAGGGCGAAGAGCGTCTGCCGGGCGAGGTTCGAGGCGTCGACGACGTCGTGGTCGACGACCGTGATCCGCCCGAGCCCGGCGCCGGCCAGGTAGGTGAGGACGGGGGCGCCGAGCCCTCCGGCCCCGACGACGAGCACCCGGCCCGTGGCCAGGGCGTCGGTCGCGCGCTGCCCGGCCCCGGCGAGCGCCGCGGTGCGCGAGGTCATCCGCCGACGGACCACCAGCGGGTCGCCGTCCGCAGGGTCGGGGCGCGCCGGATCGGGACGCATCGGCGTGCGCATCCCGGACGGGTCGCCGGTCACCGTGCGCCTTCCGGACGGTCAGGCACCTCGACCGTCACCATCGTCGCCTTGACCGACGCGACGGCGACGGACCCGACCTCGAGCCCGAGGTCGCGCACCGCCTCCGAGGTCATCAGCGACACGACCCGGTTCGGGCCGGCCTGCAGCTCGACCTGCGCCACGACCCCGTCGACGACCAGGTCCGTGACGATCCCCACGAAGCGGTTCCGCGCGGAACTCCGCACCCCGGACGGGTCGTCGAGCCCCGCGTCGCGTCCGCGGACGTACGCCGCCAGGTCCTTCCCGAGCACCACCGTGCGCCCGGCGGCGTCCTCGGACCGGGGCAGGGTGCCGGCCTCGACCAGGCGTCGGACGGTGTCGTCGCTGACGCCGAGGTACCGCGCAGCATCACGGATGCGGAGTGTCGTCATGGTGGACGGCACCCTACGGCATCGCGAACTCTCACGGACGGCCGGGGCCGCGCGGGGCACCTGTCCAGACGGCCCGGATACCGTCGTGCACGTGACAGCACCCCAGACCGGCACGATCCGTGTGCCCGCGACCGTCGGCGTCCCGCCGGTCCGATCGCGCCTGCGCTCCGCGTCCTCGGTGATCGGCCTGGCCGTCGTCCGGACGCCCGAGCTCACGGTCGGGGCGATCGGCGTGCTCACGGGCGCCGCCTTCGCCTGGGTGCCGTCGCTCTGGTACGACGAGGGCGCGACGGTCACGAGCGCGCAGCGCAGCTGGCCGCAGCTCTGGGCCGAACTGCACAACGTCGACGCGGTGCACGGCCTGTACTACGCGCTCATCCACGCCTGGTTCTGGCTCGTCGGCTACACGCCCTTCACCCTCCGCTTCCCGAGCGCCCTCGCCATCGGCGTGGCCGCCGGACTCCTCGTGGCGCTCGGCCGCCGGCTCGGGGGTCGCCGGCTCGGCATCACGGCCGGACTCGTGTTCATCGCCCTACCCCGCGTCCAGTGGGCCGGGTCCGAGGGCCGCCCCTACGCGACCATCACGACGCTCGCGGTGCTGCTCACCCTCGTCGGCCTGACCGCGGTCCGACGGACACGGACGACGCACCGCACTCGCTGGTGGGTGGCGTACGGCGTCGTGGCGCTCGTCTCGGTGACGTTCAACGTCTACCTGTCGCTCGCCGTGGTCGCGCACGCCGTCGCCCTCGGGTGGACGGTGGCCGCGCAGCGTCGGGCGGAACGGACCGGCCGTGGCGCGACACCGCTCGTGAGCCGCCGGACGCTCGTCCGCTGGCTCGTCGCAGCCGCCGGGGCCGCCCTGCTCGTCTCGCCCCTCGTGCTCGAGGTGATGGCCCAGTCGAAGCAGGTCGCGTGGATCTCCGGCATCGGGGAGCGCACGCTCCCGCAGGTGTTCTCCACCGCCTGGTTCGGCGGGATCACCCTGTACGCCGCGGTCGCCTGGGTCCTCATGGCCCTCGGCACCGCCGTCCCGCTGATCGCCGCGCGCCGCCGCGTCCCCGACGTCCGCGACCTCGTCCGGGCGCAGGCGGTCCGCGTCGCACTGCCCCTCGCGGTGCTGCCCACGAGCGTGCTGCTCATCGCGACCGCGCTCGGCAAGCACCTCTACTCCCCCAAGTACGCGTCGCTGAGCCTGCCGTTCGTGGCGCTCCTCATCGCCCTCGCCGTCACGCTCGTCCGTCCGCGGGCCCTGCTCGCCGCCGCCGTGGCCGTCTGCCTGGTCGGCGGCATCCCCTCCGCCGTGTACGTGAAGAGCCCGCAGTCCAAGCAGGACTCCACCTGGGCGAACGCCGCGTCGATCATCGCCAGCGAGCGTGCTGGTCGTGCCGGTGCGAACGAGGGCGTCGTGTTCGGCAGCGTCTACGGCCACCCGGGGACCACCGCCGACATCATCCGGATCTCGTACCCGTGGGCGTTCACCGGCATGACCGACCTGGGCGCGACCAAGATCGGCGCCGAGAGCGGTGTGCTGTGGAACCAGAACGGTGACCTCGCGACCACCATCCCGGCCCGGCTCGGCGAGATCGACACCGTGTGGTTCGTCGGCGGGACCCCGAAGGCGCGGAACATCGAGCCGGAGACCGCCGCCGTCCTGGCCGAGCACGGCTTCCACGTCGAGCAGCAGTTCCGCTCCGGCCGCGTCGTGATGACGGAGTTCGTGAAGGGCTGACGCCCGGTCAGTGCAGCGGCTGGAGCGCGCGGCACCGCCGACGGTCAGTGCACGACGCGTGCGCCGTGCACCGGGCCGGTCGCCCGGAGCGCCACGAGCCCGGCGGCGCTCAGCTCGACCTGCACCTCGAGCGCGGCGTCACGGTCGGCGACCAGGAAGGCCACGGTCGGTCCGCTGCCGGACACGATGCCCGCGAGCGCACCCGCCTTCTCGCCGATCTCGAGCGTCGTCGCGAGCGCCGGCTGGAGCCGCATCGCCGGAGCCTGCAGGTCGTTGTGCAGGCAGTCCGCGAGCAGCCCCGGGTCCCCCGCGCGGAGCGCCTGGAGCACGTTCGTCTCGACCACGGGGGTGGTCGGCGCCGGCCGGATGTCGGCCCGGTAGCGCTCCCGGTGCGCGTCGAGCGCGCGGTACACCGCCGGGGTCGAGAGTCCGGCGTCGCTCAGCGCGAGCACCCAGTGGAACTCCCCCTTGGCGAGCGCCGGGCTGAGCTCGTCCCCGCGTCCGGTGCCGACGGCCGTGCCGCCGGCGAAGGCGAACGGCACGTCCGCCCCGAGCCGTGCGGCCAGCGCCAGCAGCCCCTCACGGCCGAGCGCCGTGCCCCACAAAGTGTCCACCGCGAGCAGGGTCGCCGCGGCGTCCGCGGACCCTCCGCCCATGCCGCCGGCGACCGGGACCTGCTTGTCGATCGTCAGCCGGACCCCGCCGCGGTGCCCGGCGGCGTCCGCGACCAGGCGGGCTGCGCGGATCGCGAGGTTCGACTCGTCGGTCGGGACCCCGCTCGTGTCGATCGGGCCGGTGAACCGCACCGAGAAGTCGTCGGCGGGTTCGGCGGTGACGTCCTCGTACAGCGACACCGCCTGGTACGCCGTCGCGACGTCGTGGTAGCCGTCGTCCTGCAGGGCCCCGACGGACAGGAACACGTTGATCTTGCCGGGAGCGCGCACCCGTACGCGGGTCGGAGCGGCCAGCGAGGTCATGGCTCCAACCTATCCCGCGCGCGCTGCGGTGAAACCACGCTCCAGGTCGGCCAGGACGTCGTCGACGTGTTCGAGTCCGATCGACAGTCGGATGAGCCCCTCCCCGACGCCCGCGGCCGCCCGCTCCGACGGGGTCATCTGCACGTGGGTCGTCGACGCGGGGTGCACGACGAGCGAGCGCACGTCGCCGATGTTCGAGACGTGGTCGAACAGCTCGAGGGCCGCGACGAACCGCCGACCCGCCTCGAGCCCGCCGACCAGGTCGAACGCCAGCACCGCCGACGGCCCCTTCGGCACGTAGCGCTGCTGCAGGTGGTGCCACGGCGACGACGGCAGGCCCGCGTAGTGCACGCCGCCGACCTGGTCGTGCGCGTCCAGCCAGCTCGCAACGGTCGCGGCGTTGGACACGTGCCGGTCCATCCGGAGCGAGAGCGTCTGGATGCCCTGCAGCACGAGGAACGCGTTGAACGGGGCGATCGCGGGGCCGAGGTCCGCGGACAGCTTCGACCGGGTGCGCTGGATGAAGGCCCGCCGACCGAACTTCTCGGTGAACGCCGTGCCGGCGAACCCGGACTGTTCGACCGTCGTCAGCTGCGGGTACTTCTCCGGATGTGCCGCCCAGTCGAAGTTCCCGCTGTCGACGATGATCCCGGCGATGGCGCTGCCGTGCCCGGCGAGGTACTTCGTCGCCGAGTGCACGACGATGTCCGCACCGTGCTCGATCGGCCGGACGAGGTACGGCGTCGCGATCGTGTTGTCGACGATGAGCGGGACCCCGGCCTCGTGTGCGACGCCGGCCACCCCGGCGAAGTCGAGCACGTCGCCGCGCGGGTTCGGGATGCTCTCGCCGAAGAACGCCCGCGTCTCCGGACGGACCGCGGCGGCCCACTCGGACAGGTCGGTGGGGTCCTGCACGAACGTGAAGGTGATGCCGAGGTCGCGGAGCGTCGAGGCGAACAGCGTGTACGTCGCGCCGTACAGCGAGGCGCTCGACACGACGTGGTCGCCGGCGCGGGCGACGCCGAGCACCGCGAGCGACGTCGCGGCCTGCCCGGACGCCAGGGCCAGCGCACCGATCCCGCCCTCGAGGTCGGCGATCCGCCGCTCGAGCGCGGCGGCCGAGGGGTTGTTCACCCGCGAGTACGTGTGCCCGGGCGCGTCGAGCAGGAACCGCGCCGCGGCGTCCTCGCCCGACGGGTACACGAACGCGGCGGTCTGCGCGATCGGCGGCACGTTCCCGCCGAAGCCCGGGTCGGCCTTGAACCCGGCGCGGATCTGCCGGGTCTCGAACGCCCAGTCGTCCTCGACCGCCATCAGGCGACCGACCCGGCGGAGGCGGACGGGGAGACGGACGCACCGGTCGGACGGACGAGCGGGATGACCTGCTCGCCGAAGCGCTCCATCTCCTCGGCCTGCGGCGAGAACTGCAGCAGGAGCGTGTCGACCCCGGCGTCCTCGAACTCGAGGATCCGGTCCGCCACCTGCTGCGGCGTCCCGACGAACCCGGGGCGCAGGCCGCGGTTCGACACCGAGTAGTCCTCGAGCGACGGCACGTGCTCGAGCTGCGACTTTGAGATGAAGTCCTGGTACGACTCGTACGCCTTGCCGTGCTGCACGTCGGTGATGCGCGCGAGCTCGGCCTGCGCCTCCGCCTCGGTCTCGCGCACGATGACGTACGCGGCCATGCCGAACGCCTCGAACGGCGCTGCTCCGGCGTCCTCGCGGCGGCGGCGCATCTCGGCGATCTTCGTCCGGAGCTCGTCGACCGTGCCGCCGTGCGTCAGGTACGCGTCGGCGAAGCGCGTGATCGAGCTCTTGCCGGCCTCGCTCTCGCCGCCGGCGTAGATCCGCGGCGTGACCCGGGGCTTCGGCTCGAGGTGCGCGTTCTGCACGTCGTAGTACTCGCCCGAGAACGAGTACGGCGTCTCCGACCACAGACCCTTGAGGATCCGGACGAACTCCTCGGTGCGCGCGTACCGGTCATCGTGCTCCGAGAAGATGCCGCCGTACTGGCGCGCCTCCTCCGCCCACCAGGCGCTCACCACGTTGAACGTGAACCGGCCGCACGAGATCTCGTCGATGGTCGCCGCCTGCTTCGCCGTCACGGCCGGCAGGTGGTAGCCCGGCCGCATCGCCGCCATGATCTCCAGGCGCTCGGTCGTCGCCGCGAGCGCGGCCGCGAGCGCCCACGCCTCGAGACTCGGTGCCGCCGTCCCCTTGATGTCGTTGAGGTTGAGCTCCGGCACGAGGGTCAGGTCGAAGCCGATGCGCTCGGCTCGCTGCGCGAGCCGCTTCACGTAGTCGAAGGTGACGGGCATGTCCTCGTCCTCGACGTTGCGCAGCCAACCGCCGAAGAGCGGGGTCCAGTATCCGAATCGCACGAGTGGTTCCTTGCTGGTGGGGAGTGACGGACGGGAGGCACGGGGCGGGCCCGCACCGTGCCTCCAGGCCGGTGGGTGGTTCGTCTCAGACCGCGGCGACCGCGTGGTCGCGCTCGAGGAGCGCGCCCGTGAAGCGCGCGATGGCGCGCGGTCCGGAGACCGGCGCGACCGCCTCGACGGCGGGGTTGTAGTTCGTGTTGGTGTTGATGTCGTAGACGACGGTGCGACCGTCGGTGGTCTCCATGAACTCGACGCCCGCGATCTGGATGCCCTGGTCGGCGAGGAACGTGCGGAGGCGCTGAACGAGCGGGTGCTCAGACGTGACCTCCTCGCGCAGGCTGAACGCCGCAGGAGCACCGGGTGCCTCGACACCGGGCACGTCGCAGACCGCCCCCGCGATGACCTGGGGGACCTCGCACGCGTCGGCCGGGCAGAGCTCGAAGCTGCCTGCGCTCGTGTCGACCCGCACCGCGTAGACGAACTCGCCGCCGACGAACTCGGCGCGCGTGATGAACGGCTCGCGGGCCGTCAGGTACTCCTGCAGCAGGGTGATGCCGTCGACCGGGGCCTCGAACTCGGGGCTGTCGACGTACGCGTCGAACTCGGCGAGCGAGTCGAACCGGCGGACGCCGAGGCCCTTGCCGCCCTGGTTGTGCTTCGTGATGAAGGGGACGTCCTGCCCGCCGGTGAAGGTGCGGGCGGCCTCCTTGAGCGGTGCCGTGCCGAAGACGGCGGAGGTGCGGGGGACGTCGAAGCCCGCGGCCTGCAGCAGCCCGTGCTGGGCGACCTTGGAGACCTCGAGCTCGAGCACGTGGCTGCCGCCGACGACCGTGCGACCGGCACACTCCAACCAGCCGAGCACGGCGCGGGTGTACTCCTTGCTGTGCTCGTGCCCGCGGGTGTGGCTGCTGGCCGACATGCGGCTCCAGTACACGCCGGGCTCCGGCTCCGCCCCGAGGTCGATCTGCCCCTCGGTCAGCAGGACCTCCTGCACCGGGACGCCCTCGGCAGCGAAGGCGGCGGCGAGCGGTGGGAACCACTCGGGGTTCTCGTGGATGACGTACACGCGCGGAGTGCTCACCGCCCCACCCTAGGCACGGATGGTCGGGAGGTGCCAGGAGTGTGACGCGGTGCTACCGCGCCGGTTCGGTGCCGAACTGCTGCGTGCCGAGGACGCCGAGGAGCTCGAGCTTCTGGGCATCCTCGCTCCCAGGGGGCGCGGTGAACAGCAGCAGGGCCTGCGCCTGGTCGTCGGTGTGCAGCACTTGGCAGTCGACCGTGATGCGTCCGAGTTCGGGCTGCAGGATCGTCTTGTTGTCCGACCACCGCGTCGCGACCTCGTGTCGCTCCCAGACCTCGGCGAACGCGGGGCTCCGGCGCTGCAGCTCGGCGACGAGCTCGGTCGCACGGCGATCCCCGGGCCCGGCGAGCCCGACGGCCGCCCGCAACGACGCGACGACCACCCGGCCCAGGCGCTCGTGCTGCTCGGGAGCGTACTTCGCCGGCTCGGTGCCGGTGACGAACCACCGCCACGCCTGGTAGCGCTCGTTGCCGGGCAGGTCGACCGACCCGCCGAGCAGGGCCCGGGCGAGCCGGTTCTCGACGAGCGTCTCACCGAGGTCGCTCACCACGATCGCAGGGGTGTCCTCGAGCCGGTCGAGCACCCGGAGGATCGCGGGGTCGACGTGGTCGGCCCGGTGCATCCGGACCGGCGCGGTGTGGCCGGCGAGGTGGAACAGGTGGTCACGCTCGTCGAGGCTGCACCGGAGCGCCCGAGCGATCGCGGCCATCATCTGCTCGGACGGCTGCGGCCCGCGCTGCTGTTCGAGCCGCGTGTAGTAGTCGACGCTCATGCCCGCGAGGGCGGCGACCTCCTCGCGTCGCAGCCCGGGCGTGCGGCGCCGGGCCCCTGCACCGAGCCCGACGTCCTCGGGCCGGAGCAGCTCGCGGCGGCGACGCAGGAAGTCGGCGAGGGCGTGGCGGTCCATGTGCCCATCGTCCTCCGACGGGCGGCCCGGAACCAGGGATCGCCGGTCCCCCGATGCGCGCGTCCTGGTGCGGGGCGGGCGGGGAGCGGATCGTGGTCGTCATGGACACCACCACCAGCACCGTCTTCATCCCCGGCGCGACCTCCGGCATCGGACTCGCGCTCGCCCAGCGTCTGCAGGCGGCGGGCAGCACCGTCGTCATCGGCGGGCGGCGCCGCTCCCTGCTCGACACCCTCGCCGCCGAGCACGGCTTCGACACCGTCGCGATCGACGTCTCCGACCCTGCCTCGATCCGCGTCGCAGCGGCCGAGGTCCTCGACCGCCACCCCGCGCTCGACGGCCTCGTCACGATGTCCGGCATCATGCGGAACGAGGACCTTCGCGACCCCGGGCACATCGACGACGCCGTGGCGACCGTCGAGACGAACCTGCTCGGCACGATCCGCCTGATCGACGCATTCTTGCCGCAGCTGCTCTCGCGGCCGACATCGACCCTGGTGACCGTCACCTCGGGGCTCGGGTACGTGCCGCTCACCGCGACGCCGACGTACAGCGCGACGAAGGCCGCCGTGCACTCCTACACGCAGGCCCTGCGGCAGCAGCTCGTCGGCAGCTCGGTCCAGGTGCTCGAGCTGGCGCCGCCGGCCGTCCGGACCGACCTGATGGGCGGCGCGGACTTCGGCGGGATGCCCCTCGACGCGTTCGCCGACGAGGTCATGGACCTGCTGCGCTCCGGTGCGGCGCCCGAGGTCCTCGTCGAGGACGTCCTGCCGCTCCGGTGGGCCGAGCGCGACGGGACGCACCAGCAGATCCTCGAGGCGATGGCCGGCCGCGGGCACTGAGCGCGTCCGGCGGGCCACCGCGGTCCCGCGTCCGGGAGGTCCGCACAACCGGAAGCGCAGCGCGCCGCTGAAGTCCGTGGTGCGGTGTGCTTCCGGTTGTGCGGGGGCACGCGACGCCGCGCTTCCGCCCGCCGGTGCGGGCGGTCCGGGCTGCCCGTCAGTCGGCCTCGCCCGCGGCGCGTCGACGGCGGATCTGTGCGTCGACGACGCGGTTCACCATCCAGAGCGCGAGCGTGATCCCCGTGACGACGACCGCCTCGGCGACCGTGCGGTCGAGGGCCCCTCGGAGCAACCAGTACGCACCGCCCGCGATGACCCCCACGATCGCGACGGTGCCGATCCGGCCCGTGGCGGAGCGGTTCAAGGTCGCTTCGTCGGCGGCGTCATCGGTCCCGAGCCGCCGGAACCACAGCCCCCACACGCCCACTCCCAGGCCGAGCAGCACGGCTGCCCACGCGGCGTCGTCCCGGACGTCCCGCACGAGGGCGACGAGTGCGATGACGATCACCGCCAGCCCGACCACGAGGAAGCCGAGCGTGATCGCGTCGGCGGTCCGGGAGCGAGAAGGGTGCACGCCTCTGAGCCTAGGGCTCCGTCGAGGCGTCGTTCAGCTCGGCTGACCGCGGTACCGTCGCGCGGCCGCGACACTGTCGACGTCGACGAGCAGGGACAGCGTCGCAGCGTCGACGACGGCGAGTCCCGGATCGACGCTCACGAGTGCGTCAGCATCGACCGCGATCGTCGTGGCGACCTGGATGGCTCCGCTCGCAGTCAGTCCGTATCGCGCCACGAGAGCTTCGACATCGTCGGCGACTTCGTCGACGCCGACCCAGTACACGCGTGTCGTCGACTTGATGGTCCCCCACTCGGCCAGGAGCCCGGGCCGACCGATCGCATGCGCAGACTCGATCAGCTCCAGCTCGGTGAGGCCGTTGTAGAAACAGTCGGCGCTCACGAGGTCCAGCCGCTGCAGGAACGCCGCCGCAGCGTCATGCCCCCGAGCCGTCGTGTCGATGGCCCGCCGGAGGAACCACGAGTCGAGGACGACTCGCGCCGGTACCGCGGCGAAGTGATCGAACGCGAGCACACCGCGCGTCCCTGACTCCTCGAACGACGACACGAACGGTCACCCTCGTCGCAGGAGTCGCGATGCCGGCGTGAACTCCTTGCCAGAGGCGAAGGTGTTGAGCGCTCGTTGCAGGCGTGCCCGCCGCTCCTCCGGTGTGCCGGCCGGCGTCGGGGTCCGGGCTTTGATCGCCTCGATCTCGTCGCGTGAGAAGACACGGGGGCTGCGCGATCTCGAGGTTCGGGCGTTTGCGTCGGCAGGATCAGTCGGGGTCATCGGTGCTCCTTCGCTCGTGTGGAGAGACGGTATCCCGTGGGGTTCGGCGCGAGCCAGTATTTCGTATCTTGCCGATGCCGCGATCGTTCGAGGGGCGAGTGCACCCCGCTTCATCGCGAGCACAGCGCGCCGCGGAGATTGGCGGCGTGGCCTGCTCCCGGCTGCACTGGGCACGCCGGACCGCCGCGCACCCGAGCCGTGTCAGGCACCTGGCCGCGCCAGGCGCCGAGCGTCAGGACGCGTCGAGGACCGTGCGACCCAGGCGGACGAAGTCCTCCGGCGACAGGGCCTCGCCGCGCGCCGTCGGGTCGATCCCGGCCGCCATGAGCAGCTCCGTCGCCCGGGCGCTGCTGCCGAGCTCCCCGGACAGGCTCTGGCGCAGCATCTTCCGCCGCTGCTGGAACGCACCGTCGACGAGCGCGAACACCTGCGCCCGCAGGGCCTCGTCGCCGGGCTGGTCGTGCCGGTCGAACCCGACGAGCACGCTGTCGACGTTCGGCACCGGCCAGAAGACCTGCCGGCTGATCTGCCCCGCGGTCGACCACGATCCGTACCAGGCGGCCTTGACGCTCGGCGCGCCGTAGACCTTGCTGCCCGGACCCGCGGCGATCCGGTACCCGACCTCGGCCTGGACCATCACGAGCACGCGCTCGATGGTCGGGAAGGTCGCGAGCAGGTGCAGGAGCACGGGGACGGACACGTTGTACGGCAGGTTCGCCACGACGTGGGTGGGCTGCTCGGGCACGTCGTCGGCGGCGACGGTCAGGGCGTCCTGGTGCACGACCTGCAGGCGCGCGTCCGGCTGCATCGCGGCGACGGTGTCCGGCAGCTGCGCCGCGAGCCGGCCGTCGATCTCGACAGCAGTGACGGAGGCGCCGGTCTCGGTCAGCCCGAGGGTGAGCGACCCCAGCCCTGGACCGATCTCGAGCACGCGGGAGTCCGCGGTGACCCGCCCGGCGGCGACGATCCGGCGGACGGTGTTGGCGTCGTGCACGAAGTTCTGGCCGAGCTTCTTCGTCGGGGTGACGTCGAGCTTGGCTGCGAGGTCCCGGATCTCCGCCGGGCCGAGCAGGGCACCCATCGTCACTCGTCCACCGTGACGGGCTCGGCGTCCCAAGCGCCGTAGACGAGCTCCGTGGTCGACGCGATCTGCGCGGCGAGCATCGAGGCGTCGGTGCCGAGGGTCTCGGCCATCGACCGCAGGGTGAGCGGGATGAGGTACGGCGCGTTCGGCCGACCGCGGTACGGCGTCGGCGTCAGGAACGGTGCGTCGGTCTCGATCATCACGAGGTGGCGCGGCACCACCTGGAGCGCGTCGCGCAGGAGCTGGGCGTTCTTGAACGTGACCGTGCCGGCGAACGACATGTACCACCCGCGCTCGGCGCAGAGGCGCGCGAGGTCGGGGCCGCCGGAGAAGCAGTGGAAGACCGTCTTGTCGGGAGCGCCGACACGGTCGAGCACCTCGACCACGGCGTCGTGCGCGTCGCGGTCGTGGATGGTCAGCGCGAGGTCGTGCTCCTTCGCGATGCGGATGTGCTCCTCGAACGACCGGACCTGGGCGGCGCGGCCGTCCTCGCCGGTGCGGAAGAAGTCGAGCCCGGTCTCGCCGATCGCCCGGACCCGGGGCAGCGCCGCGAGCCGTTCGATCCCGGCGAGGTGCTCGTCGAGCAGCCCCTGTTCCGCCAGCACGGGTGCTTCGTTCGGGTGCAGCGCGACGGCGGCGAGGACGCGGGGCTCGCGCGCGGCGATCTGCGCGGACCACTCCGAGGTGGCGAGGTCGGTGCCGACCTGCACGACACCGCGCACGCCGACGCTCGACGCACGGTCGAGGTGCTCCCGGTAGTCGAGCGGACCGTCGCCGCCCTCACCGACGCCGTCGGCGATCTCCATGTGCGTGTGGTTGTCGTAGACCGGCACCACGAGCGCCTGGGGCAGCGGCGGGTAGCTCAGGTCCCGCTTCGACCCGCCCGACGACCCGTCGCCACGCGCCCGGACGTGCGAGCCGTCCGCCGCGTCGGTCACGCGGCGCCCTGCTCGTGCTGCGGCTCGATGCGCGGGAAGAGCCCTGACTCGAGCGGCACGACGGTCTCGGCGCCCTGCCACTCGTACGCGCGGTCGACGCGCTGCTCCGTCACGGAGCCGCCGGCGCCGATGGCCGACCAGAGCTTCTCGGTCGCCTTCGGCATCACCGGCGAGACGAGCACGTTCACGGTGCCGAGCCCCCGCAGCGCCGTCGCCAACACCGTGCCGAGCCGCTCGCGCTGCGCCTCGTCCTTGGCCAGGGCCCACGGCTCCTGCTCGGTGATGTACCCGTTCAGGGCGTCGACGAGCTCCCACACGATCGCGATCGCGTCGTGCGGCGCGAAGGCCTGGACTGCCGCGTCGGCACGCTCGGTGACCGACACCGCGAGGGCGTCGATCGCCCGGTCCGAGTCGGTCAGCTCGCCCCGGGCGGGGACCGCACCGTCGAAGTACTTCTGGAGCATGGCGACCAGTCGAGACGAGAGGTTGCCGAACCCGTTGGCGAGGTCGGCGGCGTAGCGGGCGGAGATGTCCTCCCAGCTGAAGTTGCCGTCCTGCCCGAAGGTGATCGCGCGGAGGAAGTAGTAGCGGAACGCGTCCGAGCCGAACGTGTCGGTGATCTCCGACGGCGCGATGCCCGTCAGCTTCGACTTCGACATCTTCTCGCCGCCGACGAGCAGCCACCCGTGGCCGAACACGCGCTCCGGGACCGGCAGCCCCGCGGCCATGAGCATCGCGGGCCAGATGACCGCGTGGAACCGGGCGATGTCCTTGCCGACGACGTGCACGCTCGGCCAGAGGCGCCGGAACGCCTCGTCGTCGTCTGAGCCGTAGCCGAGCGCCGTGACGTAGTTGAGGAGGGCGTCGAACCACACGTACAGGACGTGGTCGTGGTCCCAGGGGATCTGGATGCCCCAGTCGAAGCTCGACCGCGAGATCGAGAGGTCACGGAGGCCCTGCTTGACGAACGAGACGATCTCGTTCCGGACGCTCTCCGGCTGGATGAACAGCGGGTTCGACTCGTACAGGTCGAGGAGCCGCTGCTCGAAGTCGCTCATGCGGAAGAAGTAGTTGCGCTCGGCCAGGACCTCGACCGGGATCGAGTGGATCGCGCAGACCTGCTGGCCCTCGTACGCCCCGGTGCCGGGCACCAGGTCGCTCGGCTGCTTGTACTCCTCGCAGCCCACGCAGTAGAAGCCCTCGAACTCGCCGGCGTAGATGAAGCCGTCGTCGTACAGCTTCTGCAGGAACGCCGTCACACCGCGCTCGTGCCGCTCGTCGGTGGTGCGGATGAAGTCGTCGTTCGCCACGTCGACCGTGTCGAGCAGCGGCTTCCACGCGTCGGTGACCAGCCGGTCCGCCCACTCCTTCGGCGACACGTCGTTCGCCGACGCCGTCCGGAGGATCTTCTGGCCGTGCTCGTCGGTGCCGGTCAGCAGCCAGGTGTCGTCACCCCGCTGCCGGTGCCAGCGCGCCATGAAGTCCGCGGCGACCTCGGTGTAGGCGTGCCCGATGTGGGGCACGTCGTTCACGTAGAAGATCGGCGTGGTGATGCTGAACGAGGACCCGTCGGACATGCGGACCATCCTACGGGCGGGCGCGGACCGGATGACGCGCCCCCGCGGGCCTGTGGAGAACCCGGCCGGGCACCGGACGGGAGGATCGTGGCGGGCCCGCCCCGATCCTCCAGGCCGGTGGCCGGTCCCGTCAGCGCGCGGCGAGCGCGCCCTCGTACAGGTCGCGCTTCGACAGCCCCGTCGCGTCCGCGACGGCGGACGCCGCCTCCTTCATCCGGGCACCAGCGGCGACCCGCTCGAGCACGAGCCGGACACCGTCCTCGATGCTCGTGACGTCCGACTCCCCCGCGGCGCCCTGGACGACGACGCAGATCTCGCCGCGCACCCCGTCCGCCGCCCAGGCAGCGAGCTCGGCGAGCGTCCCGCGGCGCACCTCCTCGTGGAGCTTCGTCAGCTCCCGGCACACCACCGCACGGCGGTCGTCCCCGAAGCCGGATGCCATGTCGGTGAGCGTGTCCGCCAGACGGTGCGGCGACTCGAAGAAGACCATCGTCCGCTGCTCCCCCGCGAGCGAGGCGAACAGCCGCCGTCGCTCACCGCCCTTCCGCGTCGGGAAGCCCTCGAACGTGAAGCGGTCGGTCGGCAGTCCGGAGACGGCGAGCGCCATGAGCACCGCGGACGGGCCGGGCAGCGCCGTCACGGTGACCCCGGCGGCCGCAGCGGCCTCGACGAGCGGGAAGCCCGGGTCGCTGATCGCCGGCATGCCCGCGTCGGTGAGGACCACGACGTCCTCGTCGCGGGCGAGTTCGACGACCTCGGCCGCCTTCGCCCGCTCGTTGTGCTCGTGCAGCGCGATGAGCCGGGGGCGGTTCTCGATGCCGAGCGCCCGCATCAGGTGGATCGCGGTCCGGGTGTCCTCGGCGGCCACCACGCTCGCGTTCGAGAGGGTCTCGACCAGCCGGCGGGACGCGTCGCCGAGGTTGCCGATGGGCGTTGCTGCGAGGACGATCACCTCCCCATTGTGGTGGCAGGTCCGGCTCGAGGGCGATCCGTAGGATGACCTCTCGATGACCACGGAGCTGACCGACGACCCGACGACCACGCCCTCCGGGCCGGTCGGCTCCCGCCTGGACGACTGGTGGGGCCGGGTGCTCTCGACGTCGCGGCGGGTCGCCGTCTGGCGCTGGACGGGTCCGCTCGCCGTGACGCTCCTCGCCGCGGTGCTGCGGCTCGTCGGGCTCGGGCACCCGCACTCGCTCGTGTTCGACGAGACGTACTACGTGAAGGACAGCTGGTCGATCGTGCACCTCGGGTACGAGGGCACCTGGCCGGCGAACGCCACGGACGAGGGCGCTCCGACCACCGACCAGCGGTTCGCGAGCGGGCAGACCGACCTCTACTCGAGCGCCGCCGAGTTCATCGCGCACCCGCCGCTCGGGAAGTACCTGATCGGGCTCGGCATGCTGCTGTTCGGCGCCGACAGCTCGTTCGGCTGGCGCATCACGGTCGCCGTGCTCGGCACCGCGACCGTCCTGCTCACGGCCCTCATCGCCCGGTCCCTGTTCCGCTCCACCGCGATCGGCACGCTCGCCGGCTTCCTGCTCGCGGTCGACGGGCAGGCGATCGTCCTGAGCCGGGTGTCCCTGCTCGACGGCGTCCTGACGTTCTTCGTCGTGCTCGGCGCCGGCGCACTGCTGCTCGACCGGCGGTGGGCGCAGCGGCGGCTCGACCGCTGGGTGGCCGCACGGACCGCGGCCGACCGGGACACGCTCTGGGGGCCGGTGTTGCTCTGGCGGCCCTGGCTGCTGGCGATGGGCCTGGCGCTCGGGGCCGCGTCGGCCGTGAAGTGGTCCGGGCTGTACTTCCTGGCGTTCTTCGCGCTGTACTCGGTGCTCGCCGACATGATGATGCGCCGCCGGGCGGGGGTGGCCTTCTGGTCGTCGAGCGCGTTCCTGCAGCAGGCACCCGTGACGTTCCTGCTCACCGTGCCGATCGCGGCCGCGACCTACCTGGCGTCGTGGACCGGCTGGTTCGTGTCGAAGGACGGCTGGGACCGGAACTGGATCGCGTCCGGCGGCGAGCGGTGGACGGGCGTGCTGGCGTGGGTGCCGGACAGCGTGCAGAACTGGTGGCACTACCAGTCCGAGATCTACGGCTTCAACATCGGCCTGCACACCCCGCACTCGTACCAGGCGAACCCGCTGCTCTGGCTGCTCATGCAACGGCCGACGTCGATGTACTACGTCGGCACGGACGCCGGGCAGGGCGGCTGCGGGTCCTCCCGCTGCGGCGAGGCCATCACCGGCATCGCGAACCCGTTCGTCTGGTACGCGGCGGTGGTCGCGACCGTGGCGCTCCTGGTGCTGTTCGTGCTGCGGCGCCGATGGGAGTACGGCTTCGTGCTCGTCGGGGTCGCGGCGGGGTACCTGCCGTGGCTGATGTACACCGACCGTACGGTGTTCCAGTTCTACACGGTGGCGTTCGAGCCCTTCATGGTGATGGCGCTCGCGGCGGCGATCGGGCTGGTGGTCGGGCGGCGCGACGATCCCCGGCACCGTCGGACGCTCGCGCTCACCTGGGTCGGGGTGTACCTGGGCGTGGTGGTGCTCGCATCGGCGTACTGGTACCCGATGTGGACCGGGATGCAGATGCCGTGGGACTTCATCCGGTCGCACTACTGGCTGCCCAGCTGGTTGTAGGCGGTCCCGCGCGTGGGGTGCCGATCCGCGCGTGGTCGACCGATCCGCGCATGGTTGACCGATCCGCGCGTGGAAGGGCGTTCCTTCCGTCCTCCGACGCGCGATCCGTCCTCCCATCACGCGTGCGATGGGCAGGAACGTCGCGACGCGACCGGGGGACGGACTGGAGGCACGGGTCGACCCAGCCACGCGCCTCCCGGCCGGTGGGCTGTCACCTGACGGACGTGCGGCGCGGGTCCCCGACCGGCGCGCGGCAGGCCGCGTCCGTCAGGGGGACGCGTGCAGCGCGCGCTCGAGCGCCTCGCGGTCGAGCGGCGTGCCGGGCAGCCCCGACACCGGCGCCTGCGGCAGCACCCCGTCGACGATCACCTGCGCGTACCGCCGCCACGCGTCTGGGTCGGTCTCGCGTGTGGCGTCGGCGACCGCCCCGACCATCGTCGTGAGCATCGGCAGGTCGCGGTGGTCGAACCCGACCCGGACGACCCCGGCCTCCCGCGCACGCTCGATGATCCGACCGACCTGCTGCTCGAGGCGGTCGCGCTCCCGCACGATCGAGGGCCGACCCTTGCCGGCACGCACGATGGTGTCGGCGAGCGCCCGGTCGCGGGCGCGGAAGGCGAACACGCCCATCAGGTAGACGCGCAGGGCCTCGCGCGGGTCGGGCTCGTCGGCGGCGAGCGCGGCGGCGTCGTTGAGCGCCTCGAACTTGGCGGCGAGGAGCGCCTCGATCAGGGAGTCCTTGTCGGCGAAGCGTCGGTAGACGGTGCCGACGCCGACCCCGGCCTCGTGCGCGATGTCGTTGAGGGTGACCGAGGTGCCGCGTTCCGCGAAGCAGCGACGGGCCGTCTGGAGGATCAGCTCACGGTTGCGCGCGGCGTCGGCGCGGAGTGGCCGCTCGACGTCGGCCGCGGACTCGGTGGTGCTCACGCCGACGAATGTAGTTGAACTTTCTGGGAACAAGTGGATGCGCCTGCTCCGTTTTGGGCTACAGTGGGTCGAACCGGATGCAGCGCATCCGTTTTCCCGGTCCACCAGACCACCTCTCCCCTCCACCTTCTCGAAGGAGGCTGCCGTGACGGCAGAACAGACCGCGGCGCCCCGAACGGGCGCCGCTCCCACCATCGCGAGCGGCACCGGCGCAGCGCCCGACCGCCCGCAGCACCGGTGGATCGCCCTCGCGGTGATCGCACTGGCCCAGCTCATGGTCGTGCTCGACGCGACCATCGTGAACATCGCGCTCCCCTCGGCCCAGGCCGACCTCGGCTTCGCCACCGACCAGCGGCAGTGGATCGTCACCGCCTACTCCCTGGCGTTCGGCTCCCTGCTGCTCCTGGGCGGGCGGCTCGGCGACCTCTTCGGCCGCAAGAACACCTTCATCATCGGGCTCGTCGGTTTCGCGGCGGCATCGGTCCTCGGCGGCCTGGCCGACTCGTTCGGACTGCTCGTCGCGGCCCGCGCGCTGCAGGGCGTCTTCGGCGCGCTCCTCGCCCCGTCCGCCCTCGGCATGCTCACGACGACCTTCCGCGACCCGAAGGAGCGCGGTCGTGCGTTCGGCATCTTCGGCTCCATCGCGGGCTCGGGTGCCGCGATCGGTCTGCTGCTCGGCGGCGTGCTGACCGAGTACGCCTCGTGGCGCTGGTGCCTCTACGTCAACGTCGTGTTCGCGGTGCTCGGTGTCATCGGTGCGCTCGTGTTCATGGCGCGTCCGCCGAAGGTCGACCGACCCCGCATCGACGTCGCCGGCGTCCTGACGATCACGGCCGGCCTGGTCGGCATCGTCTACGGCTTCTCCAACGCCGAGACGAACGGGTGGGACAGCCCGGTCACCATCGTGATGCTCGCCGCCGGTGTCGTCCTGGTCGCCGCCTTCGTGCTGATCGAGACCCGGGTCGCGCATCCGCTGCTCCCGCTCCGGGTCGTGCTCGACCGCGACCGTGGTGGCTCGTTCATCGCGATCGGTCTCGTGGCGATCGGCATGTTCGGCATCTTCCTGTTCCTGACCTACTACCTCGAGCAGACCCTCGGGTTCACCTCGCTGCAGACGGGTCTGGCGTTCCTGCCGATGCCGGCGTCGATCATGCTGTCCTCGACGCAGATCGGTGGCCGCCTGCTGCCGCGGGTCGGGCCGAAGGTGCTCGTCTTCGCGGGTGGACTCGTCGCCGCGACCGGACTCCTGCTGCTCCTGCGCACCGACGTCGACAGCACCTACGCGGGCACCGTCCTGCCGGCGCTGATCGTCATCGGGCTCGGGATGGGCACGATCTTCTCCTCCGCCATGAACACCGCGACGACCGGGGTGGCCCGCGCCGACGCCGGCGTGGCCTCGGCGACGGTGAACACCGCGCAGCAGGTCGGCGGCTCGATCGGCACGGCGCTCCTCTCGACGATCTTCGCCGACGTCGTCGCGGACCGGCTGTCCGGGCTCGCCGCGGCGCCGACGAAGCTCCAGCAGGCACAGGCGGTGCTCGACGGGTACCACGCGGCGTTCGCGATCTCGGCGGGCGTGCTCGTCCTGGTGGCGCTGGCGGGCGGGCTGCTCATCAACCGGCAGTCGGTGCGGCTCGCGAAGCTCGAGCACGCGGCGTCGACCGCGACGGGCAGTATCCCGGCCCCGGCGCACTAGCCGCACGCACCACCCTTCGCACGCACCACCCGTCGCACACACCACGCGTCGCGACGACCACGGACGGCCCGGGCCTCGCAGAACTTCTGCGCGACCCGGGCCGTCCTGGTGATCGGAAGTTCGGGGACCGCGCCTGCCGGACGACGGCGTTGCGCACTGTGTCGATCCTGCTGGGACCCGTCGGAGGCCCCGGATATCGTGAGCGCCATGGCCCCCGTCCTGACCTCGCCGCTCGTGTCGACGCAGTGGCTCGCCGACCACCTCGGTGCTGACGAACTCGTCGTCCTCGACGCGTCCGTGCACACCACGGGGGCCGGCCTGGACATGCGGTGGCAGGACGCCCGCGACGCGTACGAGCAGCACGGGCACGTCCCGGGTGCCCGCTACGCGGACCTCGTGCACGACCTGTCCGACGTCGATGCCGACCTGCCGTTCACCCGACCGACGGTGGAGCAGTTCGAGACCGCCGTCCAGGCACTCGGCGTGACGAACGAGTCGTGCGTCGTGGTCTACGACGACAGCGTCGGCGAGTGGGCCGCTCGGTTGTGGTGGATCTTCCGGGCGTTCGGACACGACCGCGTGGCGGTCCTGGACGGCGGGTTCACCAAGTGGCGGGACGAGGGCCGACCGGTTCGCGTCGGCGCCCTGCGCGACGGGACGGCCCCGGCGATCGGTGCACCGTTCCTGGCGGGTGAGGAACGCCCGGTTTGGGTCGACCACGACCGGGTCCTGCGCGCGGTCCGCGGCGAGGAACCCGCGGCCCTCGTGCTCGCCGCTCCCCCGGCGTCGCTCGGCGACACCCACCCCGCGGTGGTCCCGGGGAGCGCGTCGATCACCACGGACGACGTCGTCGACCCCCGCACGAACACGTTCCTGCGCCGTCCGGCCCTGGCCGAGGTCTTCGCACCGGTCCTCGACGCGTCGCAGATCGTCACCTACTGCGGCGTGGGCAACGCGGCGTGCGTCGACGCGCTCGCACTGACGGTCCTCGGGCACGACGACGTCAAGGTCTACGACGGCTCCCTGCTCGACTGGTGGCGTCGGGAGCCGGAGCGATTGGCGTCCTGACCGCGGTGGCGGCACTACCGTTGCTGCCATGAGCACCAGGCGAGCCGTCGTCCTCGGCGGTACCGGCGGCATCGGCTCGGCCGTGGTCCGCGACCTCCTCGACGCGTCCGGCCGCGGGCGTGACGACTGGCAGGTCGACGTCGTCGCCCGGCACGGCGGCCCCGCCACGGACGCGCTCACGGCCGCCGGAGCGACGTTCGCCCCCGGGGACCGCCGGGACACCGCCGTGCTGCGGGAACTCCTGCGCCCGGGTGCGGACCTGCTCGTGGACGCGGTCGGCGCCACCCGCGACGACGCCCTGCAGCTCCGTCCGTTCCTCGACGACGTCGGCTCCACGGTCTTCGTGTCGTCGAAGGCCGTCTACGCCGACGAGCAGGGGCGGCACGCGAACTCGGTCGACCGGCCGGTCTTCGGCGGTGCCGTGACCGAACTGCAGCCGACCGTGCCCGCCGGGGACGGCGACCCCACGAGCCGCGACGGCTACGGCGCCGCCAAGATCGCCGCCGAGCAGGTGCTGCTCGACCACGGCGCCCCCGTCACGGTGCTGCGTCCCTCGAAGGTGTACGGCGTGGGCATCGGCCGCCCGCGCGAGTGGTTCGTGGTCCGTCGTGCGCTCGACGGTCGGGAGCGGATCCTGCTCGCCGACGGCGGCCGTGGCGTCGACCACACGACCGCGGCGTCCGGCATCGCGTCGCTCGTCCGGCTCGTCGCGGACGCCCCGGACCGCCGCATCCTCAACGTCGCCGACGAGACCGCCCCGAGCGTGCTCGAGATCGTCCGGACCGTCGCGGGCCTGGTCGACCACCGGTTCGACGAGGTCATGCTCGACCAGGACGCGCCGGCGTTCGTCGGGACGACCCCTTGGAGCTCGCCGACGCCGTTCGTGCTCGACACCACCGCAGCCCGCGCACTCGGCTGGCAGCCGCCGCGCTACGCCGAGGCCGTCCGGCCCGAGGTCGCATGGTTGCTTGAGACCGCCCACGCGGTACCGGCGGGCGGCGACGTCCCGTGGGCGGAAGACCCGTTCTGGGAGCGGATGTTCGACTACGGCCCGGAGGACGCGGCGCTGCTGCTGCTGTCGCTCGGACGGGACTGAGCCGGTGCCGCGGTCCGAGGTGCTCTTCGTCGGCGGCCGCTCGGGCGTCGGGAAGACCACCGTGGCCGAGGCACTGCACGACCTGCTGGTCGCCGCGGACGTCCGGCACGCGGTCGTCGAGGGCGACTTCCTCGACCTCGCCCACCCCGCGCCGCACGTCGAGCACCCCGAGGCGCGTCTCGCAGAACGGAACCTCGCGGCACTGTGGGCGGCGTACCGGGAACTCGGGCACCACCGGCTCGTGTTCTCGAACACGGTGTCCGTCCTCGAGTGGCCGGCCCTGGCCGCCGCGATGGGGGACGACCCGGTGGTCACGGCCGTCCTGCTGCGCGCCGCCGACGACACCGCGGCGGGTCGGCTCGCCCGGCGGGCGGGTGGCCGGGTTCCCGAGGCGCAGCTGGCACACAGCACGGCGACGGCCGGGAGGCTCGACGCGGCCACCGCGGACGGCGTCATCCGGGTGGACACCGACGACCTGACCCCGCAGCAGGTCGCGCGACGTCTCGCCGCCCTGACCGGCTGGCTCGTGTGACGGCAGCTGTGCACGGCGCCGCTCGTCCACAGACCGCCCGACTCGCCCCGTGCGCCCAGCGGCACCGAGGCAGGCTGGACCCATGAGCGACAACCGACTCGGCACCGCGGTCAGCCCCTACCTGCGGCAGCACGCCGCGAACCCGGTGGACTGGCGCGAGTGGGGCCCGGACGCCTTCGCCGAGGCACGGGAGCGGGACGTCCCGGTGCTGGTGTCGGTCGGGTACGCGACGTGCCACTGGTGCCACGTGATGGCGCGGGAGAGCTTCTCCGACCCGGAGATCGGCGGTCTCCTGCGCCGGGACTTCGTCGCCGTGAAGGTCGACCGCGAGGAACGGCCGGACGTCGACGCGAGCCTGATGGCCGCCGCGAGCGCGTTCACCCAGCAGCTGGGCTGGCCCCTGACGGTGTTCGCGACGCCCGAGGGCCGGGTGTTCTTCGCCGGGACCTACTACCCGCCGGTCCCGGTCGGGCAGGTCGGCTCCTTCCGGCAGGTCCTGGCCGCGGTGCTCGACGCGTGGCGGGAGCGGCGGTCCGAGGTCGCCGCGAACGCGACCGCCATCGCGGCGGCGATCCGGCAGGGCGCCGAGGCGGACGCGGCCGCCCAGGGGGGTGCCGCGGGCGACCAGGGCGAGCCGCGCCTCCCGTCCGTCGACGCGATCCGCTCGGTGACCGGACAGCTGGCGGCGGCGGAGGACACGACGTACGGCGGCTTCGGGGGCGCACCGAAGTTCCCCAGCGCACCCCTCCTCGAGTTCCTCGGCGACGTCGCGGCCGACGGCGACGACGACGCTGCCGCGCTCCTGGACCGCAGCCTGCGCGCGGTCCGGGACGCCGAGCTGACCGACGCCGACGGCGGCGTCTTCCGGTACGCGACCAAGCGCGACTGGAGCGTGCCGCACTACGAGCGGATGCTGTACGACAACGCCGGGCTGCTCGCCGTCGCCGAGCAGGGCCAGGCCCGCGGCATCGCGGACTTCCTCCGGGACGTCCTGCGGCGCGACGACGGCGCGTTCGTGGCGGCGCAGGACAGCGAGTCCACGATGGACGGCCAGCGGGTCGAGGGCGCGTGGTACCGGCTGCCCCTCGACGAGCGCGGACGGTTCGCCCCGCCGCCGCTCGACGACCAGGTGCTCACCGGGTGGAACGGTCTGGCGATCCGCGGCCTGGTGATCGCCGGCGCGCGGCACGGCGACGCCGAGATGATCGCGCTCGCCCGCGGCGCCGCGGACGCGATCGTCGCCGGGCACGTGCGCGACGGACACGTCACGGTCCGCTCGAGCACCCCGCGGGGAGCCTCGAGCGCACCGCCGACGATCGAGGACGTGGGCCTCCTGGCCGAGGGGCTGCTCGAGCTCGCCCTGGTCACCGGCGACGTCGCGTTCGCCCAGGTCGCACGCTCCCTGGTGGACGACGGCCTCGCGGGACGCTTCGCCGTCGACCCGGTGCTCGCCGCGGCCGGGACCGTGACGGGGGAACAGCCGCAGACGGCGCTGCGGTCGGGCACGGTGGCACTCGCCGCTGCGGCGGCCGTGCTCGCGGCGCTGACCGGCGACGCCGGGTACCGCGAGGCCGCCGCGGTCCTGGTCGCGGACCGGGCACACACCGGCACGGAGCGTCCGCTGGGGCACGCGGACGCGCTCGGCGTCGCGCTCGCGCTCCAGCGCCCGTCGCGCGAGGTCGTCGTCGTGGCCCCGGTCGACGACCCGATGCGCGCGGCCGCCGTCGCCGCGCGGCGGCCGGGCACCGTGGTCGCCACGGTGACCGCGGAGCAGGCCGCTGCCTGGACGGCGGCGGGCTTCGAACTGTTCGCGGGCCGCGACCTGCCGGGTGCCGCGGCGTACGTCTGCCACGACCGGGTGTGCGGCCTGCCGGCACGCTCCGCGACGGACCTCGCCGCGCAACTGGCTGCCGGAGCGACCGGCTGACCGAGGCCCGACGGCGCCGGCTGACCGGGACCCGACGGCGCCGACTGACCGGAGCCTGACGGCCCGCTATCCTGGAAGGCTCATGTCTGCCGCACCCGTCATCACGTACCCGCCGGAACTGCCCGTCTCGCAGCGGCGGGACGACATCGCCGCCGCGATCCGCGACCACCAGGTCGTCATCGTCGCGGGCGCCACGGGTTCCGGCAAGACGACGCAGCTGCCGAAGATCTGCCTGGAGCTCGGGCGCGAGTCGATCGGTCACACGCAGCCCCGTCGGATCGCGGCGCGGACGATCGCCGAGCGCGTGTCCGAGGAACTCGGCGGCGAGCTGGGCGACCTGGTCGGCTACCAGGTGCGCTTCACCGACAAGGTGTCGGCGAACACCCGCATCAAGCTGATGACCGACGGGATCCTGCTCAACGAGATCCACTTCGACCGCGACCTGAAGCGCTACGACACGATCATCATCGACGAGGCGCACGAGCGCTCGCTGACGATCGACTTCCTGCTCGGCTACCTCAAGCGACTGCTGCCCCGACGTCCCGACCTGAAGGTCGTCATCACGTCGGCGACGATCGACCCGGAGTCGTTCTCGCAGCACTTCGGCGGCGCGCCCATCATCGAGGTGTCCGGGCGGACGTACCCGGTCGAGGTCCGCTACCGCCCGCTCGTGGCGGACGACGCCACCGACGCGGACGACGACGCCGACGCGCGAAACGACGACACCGACCCGCGGACCGACGACAGCGGCAGCCGCGGCGGTGCGGGCGCGGACGACCGCGACGTCCTGCAGGGCATCACCGACGCGCTCGACGAGCTGGCGCAGGAGGACCCGGGCGACGTCCTCGTGTTCCTGTCCGGCGAGAACGAGATCCGCGACGCGCAGGACGCGATCGAGGGGCGGAAGTACCCGGGCACCGAGGTCCTGCCCCTGTACGGCCGGCTGTCCGCAGCCGACCAGCACCGCGTCTTCGAACGGCGGAGCACCCCGGGCATCCGCCGCCGTGTGGTCCTCGCGACGAACGTGGCGGAGACGAGCCTCACGGTGCCGGGCATCAAGTACGTCGTCGACACCGGCACCGCGCGCATCTCCCGGTACTCCCCGCGCGCCAAGGTGCAGCGGCTCCCGATCGAGGCGATCTCGCAGGCCAGCGCGAACCAGCGCTCGGGTCGTGCCGGCCGGACGAGCGCCGGCATCGCGATCCGGCTGTACTCCGAGCCCGACTTCGACCGTCGCCCGGAGTTCACCGACCCCGAGATCCTCCGCACGAACCTCGCAGCCGTGATCCTGCAGATGATCTCGCTCGGCTTCGGTGACATCGAGTCGTTCCCCTTCCTGCAGCCGCCGGACTCCCGTGGTGTGAAGGACGGGCTCGACCTGCTCCGCGAGCTCCGGGCCGTGGACGGCGACGGGCGCATCACGAAGACCGGGCGGCAGCTGACCCGGCTCCCGATCGACCCGCGGCTCGGCCGGATGGTCCTCGAGGCGGGCCGGCAGGGCGTCGGGCGCGAGGTCATCGCGATCGTCAGCGCCCTGAGCATCCAGGACCCCCGCGAGCGTCCGCTCGAGAAGCGCGCGCACGCCGACCAGCTGCACGCGCGGTTCGCCGACCCGACGAGCGACTTCCTCACCCTGCTCAACCTCTGGAACCACATCGAGGACCAGCAGGAAGCCATGTCGTCGAGCGCGTTCCGGCGGCTCTGCAAGGCCGAGTTCCTCAACTACCTGCGCATCCGCGAATGGCAGGACCTGTACCGCCAGCTGGCCCGCGCGGCGAAGCAGGTCGACGTCCGCGTCGGGCAGTCCCGGAGCGAGGACGGCGACGCGGTGCACCGGTCGTTGCTCGCCGGGCTCCTCAGCCAGATCGGCCTGCGCGACAAGGAGAAGCGCGACTACCTCGGCTCCCGCAACACCCGGTTCGTGGTGTTCCCCGGCAGTGTCCTCGCGAAGAAGCAGCCCGACGCCGTGATGGCCGCCGAGCTCGTCGAGACGAGTCGCCTGTTCGCCCGGACCGTCGGGCGGATCGACCCCGCGTGGGTCGAGCCGCTGGCGGGGGACCTGTTGAAGCGCACCCACGGTGAACCGCACTGGGAGAAGAAGCAGGGCGCCGCCGTCGCGTACGAGCGGGTGACCCTGTTCGGCGTCCCCGTGGTGCAGCGGCGTCGCGTGCAGTACAAGCGCGTCGACCCGGAGCACTCGCGCGAGCTCTTCATCCGGCACGCCCTGGTCGAGGGCGAGTGGGACGCCCAGCAGGCCTTCGACCGCGACAACCGGAAGCTCCGCCGCGACCTCGAACAGCTCGAGGAACGCACCCGTCGGCGGGACATCCTGTTCGACGACGAGCGCGTGTACGACTTCTACGACGCCCGCATCCCCGCGGACGTCGCCACGACGCGCGACTTCGAGGGGTGGTGGCGCCAGGCGCGGCGCGACCAGCCGGACCTCCTCACGATGCGCCGGTCGGACCTGCTCGACGAGGACGCGGCCGAGGCCGCCCAGGACCAGCAGGAGTACCCGACGCAGTGGCGCTCGGGCGACCAGCGCCTCGCGATCAAGTACCGCTTCGAGCCCGGCGCGCAGGACGACGGCGTGAGCGTGCAGGTGCCGCTCGCGCTGCTCCCCCGCATGCGCGAGGAAGGTTTCGACTGGCAGGTGCGTGGCCTCCGGAAGGAGCTCGTCACGGCGCTCATCAAGTCGCTGCCGAAGCAGATCCGGAAGAACGTCGTGCCCGCGGCGGACTGGGCCGAGAAGATCGTCGCGGAGCTGCCGGACGACGCCCCGACGGAGCCGACCGAGTCCTTCCGCGCGACGCTCGCCAAGGCGATCCAGCGGATGACCTACGTCACCGTCGACGAGTCCGACTTCGACCTCGCGCGCGTCCCGGCGCACCTGCTCCCGACCTGGGCCGTCGTCGACGAGCGCGGTCGGCGGGTCGAGTCCGGCAAGGACCTGTCGGCCCTGCAGGCCAAGCTCAAGGACCGGACCCGGCAGAGCGTCGCGTCCGCCACGGCGAAGGCTGCGTCCCGGCCTGGAGGCGCGGCGCGCGTCGCCGGGGCGTCCTCCGGTGTGCAGCTGGAGCGGTCCGGCATGACGGCGTGGCCGCCGCAGGACCTGCCGCAGGTGCTCGACACGAAGCAGGCCGGCAGGGTGATCCGCGCCTACCCGTCCCTGGTCGAGGAGGGCGACGGGCCGAAGGCGACGGTCGGCGTCGAGCTGCTCGCGACCCCGGGCGACCGGGCCGTCCGGATGCCGGCCGGTGTCCGGCGTCTGGTGATGCACGCGGTGCCGTCACCCGTGTCGTACGTGCAGTCGCACCTCACCGCGCAGGAGAAGCTCGCGCTCGCCGCGAGCCCGTACCCCTCCACCGCGGCGCTCTTCGACGACGTGCTCGCCGCGGTCGTCGACGCGGGCATCCGTCGAGCGCACCCGGACGGACTGATCTTCACGAAGGCCGAGTTCGAGGCCGTGCGGGACGCCGTGTCCGCGACGGTCGTCGACACGATGTTCACGGCGGTGTCCGAGGTCGCCGCGGTCCTCACCGCGCAGCGCGCTGCCGACAAGGCCCTCAAGCAGGCGAACGCCATGGCGCTCCTGCCGGCGCTCAGCGACATGCGCCAGCAGTCGGAACGCCTGGTGTTCCCGGGCTTCGTCAGCGTCGCCGGCCTCGACCGCCTCCGGCGCATCCGCGTGTACCTGCAGGGCATCGACGCCCGCGTGCAGAAGCTCCTGCAGAACCCCGGCCGTGACGCCGGCTGGATGCGCGAGGTGTCCGTCGCGACGGACCGCTACACCGACGCCGGCGGGACCTTCCCGCCGTCGATCGGCGCGCACCCGGAGCTCGTCCACGCGCGGTGGATGCTCGAGGAGTTCCGGCTCAGCCTGTTCGCGCAGGAGCTCGGGACGGCCGAGACGGTCTCGCTGCAGCGCATCACGAAGGCCCTGGCCGCCGCCCGCTGACGGGGCTGGCGTGCGCCGCATGATCGGCACACTCGACGTCGTCGTCCTGGACTGCTCCGACCCCCGCGTGCTCGCGCGCTTCTAGGCCGAGTTGCTCGGCGGCGAGATCGTGGGCTTCGACGAGGACTGGGCCGAGGTGGCCCTGCCCTTCACCGACCACCGGCCGATCCTGGCGTTCCAGGGGGTCGACGACTACCGCGCGCCGGAGTGGCCCGGGCGGGACGTCCCGCAGCAGGAGCACCTCGACGTGAAGGTCGACGACCTGGACGCCGGTGAGACCGCGGTCCTGGCGATGGGCGCGACCGCCGCGGGGTCGGTCACCGACACGTTCCGCGTGTACACCGACCCCGCCGGCCACCCCTTCTGCCTCATCCGGCCGACGGACTGACCGGCTCGGTGGCGAGCCCCTCGACGACCGTGACGTTCGGCAGGGCTGCCAGGACGACCCCGGGCAGGAACACCTTCGCGCCGCGGAGACCGGCGCCCACGACGACCTCGGGTGCGTCGAGCACCCGCGCGTCCACGTACACCGGCCAGTCGGCGGGGAGCCCGATGGGGGTGATCCCGCCGTACTCCATCCCGGTCAGCTCGACCGCCTGGTCCATCGGCGCGAAGCTCGCCTTGCGCACGTCGAGCAGTCGCTTCACCACGCGGTTGACGTCGAGCTTCGTCGACGCGAGCACGACGCACGCCGCGTACCGGGTCTCGTCCCCGCGCCGGCCCGCCACGACGATGCAGTTCGCGCCGCCGTCGAGCGGGTACCCGTACGCCTCGGAGAACGCGGCCGTGTCCGCGAGCTCGGGGTCGATCGGTGCCGCCTCGATCCGCGCGAGCAGGTCGCTCGGCAGCCCGACGAGGGCCTGGGCGACGGGGATCGCCAGGAACCCGGTGGCGACGAGGGCGGGGGAACGGTCGAGCGTCGGCATGCCCCCACCGTAGGGAGGCCTCCCCCGACGAAGATGGAGCCACGGCAGACGACGCTCGGCTGCCCCGACGAGGACGGAGCGCCACCGACGTGTTCGGACGACTCTTCCGGCGGCGACCGGTGCAGCGAGACCGACCGTCGCCGGCCCTCGCCGTGGAGCGTCGACCGGACCTGCCGCTCTCGACGCCGGGGCCGGAGCCGGTCGGCGTGCCCGAGGTCGTGCGCGCCCTGCTGACGATGCGTGCCCTCGACGTCCTCGGGCACCGGGACCCCGTCCGCACGACGACCCTGGCGGCGCAGGCGGTCGCGCTCGACCTCGGCGGACCGGCGACCGTGGCGTTGGCGGCGCACTACCCGGAGGACGACCCGGGACTCCTCGAGACCGCCCTGGTCGCGTGTCTCGCCGAGCTCGGTTGGCGGACCGCCTCGATGTCGTTCGAGGAAGCCGCTGTCCACGTCACCCGGGGCCGAGCCGCAGAGGTGCTCGTGCACGACACGGACGGGCGCTCGGTCGCCCGGTGGGTGCAGGACCACCTCGCCTGGGACGAGCGCGTGCGCTCCGCGGTCTTCAGCGACTTCGTCGAGCTGAACTGGGAGTACGACGAGTTCGACGAGGGTCTGCAGCGCGACGTCCCGGACGCCCGTCGTGCCGCGGCCGCGTTCCTCGAGAGGACGTCACCGGTGTCGGACCGCTGGCGGCAGCGCTGAGCGACGGTCCCGCCCGGGGTCTCAGCGCTCCAGGCAGATCGTCCTGAGCACCACCGTCGGCCCCGGGCGCGCGTAGGACGACGACGCGAGCCAGTCCGCCCGCGGCTCGTACTGCTCCTCCGAACCGACGGCACTGCGCTCCGCACCGATGCCCTCGGCCTGCCATGCTGCTCGGACCGCCGCCAGGTCGGTCGCGCCGCCCGGCACGGTCGCGGCCCCCTCCGGCAGCAGGTCGGCCCCCGAGGCGTCCTGGAGTTCGGCCGCGATGAACCAGTACTCCCACTCCAGGCCCTCGTGCCGGTTGTCGAGCAGACACGGTTCCGAGTACGCGCCGCCCTTCGGGGAGCCGTCGGACCGGAAGCCTTCGGACCGCCGGGAGCCGAGCAGCTCCACGGTGCGGTCGCCGATCCGGTTCAGCGCGGCCTCGGCGCCGCCCTCGCGGTGCGCGAAGTGCCGTTCGGCCGCGGTCGCCGGCTGCGCGCGGACCCGGGCGTCCTCGGCGACCGTCCCGACCTGCCCGGCGATCCCGAGCGTGTTCAGCGGGACCGCGACGACGAGCACGACGATCGCCGAGATCACCGCGGCGAGTGAGGTCCGCGGCTGCCGCCGGCGCTTCAGGACGTACACGACGATGACCACGACCGGCACCCCGACCGCGAGCAACGTCCCGACGAGCAACCCCGCGAGGCCACCGGCTGGCCCCGGTCGGGTGTCGTCCGCCCCGAACGAGGCCTGCAGCAGCACGCCGAGCTGGACGAGCCAGCTCACGACGAGCAGGACCGGCAGCGCCACGGCGAGCCCGACGGCTCCCGCCCGCCCGACGACCGGATCGTCAGTCCCCACGTGGTCCCCCTCACCCCGGACCCATCCTGACAGGCGCCAGCCCGGAGCGCTCAGGCGCGCTCGTGGATCGACCGCGCGCCCGGCACGGGCGGCGCCGGGTCGTCCGCGGCCTGGGGGTCGACGGCCCGCGCCCACTTCACCGTCCACCGCACGAGCGGCTGCACCCGGTCCCATGCGGCGACGATCGCGTCGAGCGTGCTGTCGAGCGGCAGGTGCACGAGCGCGGCGTAGTGCTGCATCCGGAGCAGGTCGATCCGCGGGTGGTCGGCGTCGAACCCGCGCGGGGCGGTCTTCAGCGGCGGTCCGGCGAGCTCGTACCCGGCGTCGGTCAGGTCGTCGAGCTCCCGCTGCAGGGCGGCGGCGGCCTGCGGGTGCTCGTCGATGATCGTCCGCGCCGCGTGCAGCTGCGCCCGCGACGGCTCGTAGAGGCCGCCACCGACCTGGAGCCCGTCGGCGCCGGCGCTCAGGTACATGCCACCGGCGGTCAGGCCGGTGTCCTCGCGGTACGGCCGCTTGTCCGGCGTGAAGCGCAGGTCGCGGTGCTGGCGGAGCACCCGGCCGGGCCCGTACCGCCGTTCGGCCTCGTGCAACAGCGCGTCCATCGGGTCGCGGACGTGCCGCTCCCAGTCGTCGCGGTGGTCCTCGAACCAGGACTTCTCGTTGTGTGCGGCGAGCCCGCGGAAGAAGGTCGCCAGCGCGGGCGAGAACGGCGTCTCGGTCATCCTCGCAGTGAACCGCGGCCGGGTGCACGCTCGTCGGCAGCCCGGGGTACGAGACTGACCGGATGAGCGAACTCCGACCGATCGACCTCGACACGTGGCCCCGTCGGGAGCACTTCGCGCACTACCGGCGGGAGCCGTGCGCCTGGGAGCTCACCGTCGACGTCGACGTGACGGCGTTCGTCGAGGCTGCCCGGACGGCGGGCGCGAAGACGTACCCGTCGCAGATCTGGGTGCTCGCGACGGTCGTGAACCGCCACGAGGAGTTCCGCATGCAGCTCACCGAGGACGGCCACCCGGCGGTGTGGGACGTGGTGCACCCGACCTTCACGGTGTTCCACCCCGACACCGAGACCTTCTCGGTGCTCGTGGTCGAGTACGACCCGGACGCCCGGACGTTCCACGACGCCGTGGTCGCGACGACGGCGCGGTACCGCGACGACCACCGGATGTTCCCGCAGGGCTCGGAGCGCACCGACACGTTCGACGTCTCGACGCTCCCCCGCACGTCCTTCACGGGCTTCGCACTGCACCTCACCGGCGCCGAGGACCACCTGGCGCCCGTGATCACGCTCGGGCGGTACCGGCAGGTGGACGGACGGACGGTCATGCCCCTGGCGCTCCGGATCAACCACGCGGCGGTCGATGGCTTCCACGCCTCACGCTTCGTCACCGAGGTCGAGGAGCTCTTCGCTGACCCGAGCTGGATCGCCTGACCGACCCGTCCCCCGGTCGCACACCCGTCGGGAGCACCGTGGTCGGCATGAACGACGACGACCTCACCGCCCTGGCGGTCTCCCGTGCCCTCGACAACGTCCAGGACGGCGGCAAGCCGTTCGCCTGCCTGATCGTCCGGGACGGCGAGGTCGTCGTCGAGGCGGTGAACCACGTCGCGCAGACCGGCGACCCCACGGCGCACGCCGAGATCCGCGCGATCCGGGCGGCCGCGGAGCAGGGGATCACCGACCTGACCGGGTACGAGGTCTTCGTCACGGCGTCGCCCTGCCCGATGTGCCTCGGCGCGCTCTACTACGCGCAGCCGGACCGCGTCGTCTTCGCCGCGACCCGTGAGCAGGAGGGCGAGCACTACGAGGACGGCAACCGCCTGATGACGCTCGCCACGTTCTACGACGAGTACGCGAAGCCCGTGGAGGACCGCACCCTGCGGATGGAGCAGGGCCGGATCGACGACCCGACGGCCCCGTTCCGCGAGTGGACCGCCCGCCACCCGGCCTGAGCCCGGCGCACCCACCACCGGACGGGAGGATCGTGGCGGGGCCCGCCACGATCCTCCCGTCCGTCGCCACGCACCTGCGTGAGCCGGTCCTGTGGCGTCTCGCATCGACGGCGGCGGCCGCACGGACCAGGCTGGGTCCGTGACCGACGACCGCTTCGCCCGCTCCTTCGGATCCGCCGTCGACGCCTACGAGCGCGGCCGCCCGGGGTACCCGGACGCCGTCGCGGCGGCCCTGGTACCGGACGGGACGTCGCTGGTGGTCGACGTCGGCGCGGGGACCGGGAAGTTCACGCGGTCCCTGCTCGGCCGCGCGCGCGAGGTCGTGGCGGTCGAACCGGACCCGGCCATGCGCGCCCGGCTGGCCGACCTGCTGCCGACGGTCCGCGCGCTCGACGGCACCGGCGAGGCGGTCCCGCTGCCGGACGGCGCCGCGGACGTCGTGACGTTCGCGCAGTCCTGGCACTGGGTCGACCGGGCGGCGGGCGCTGCCGAGGCCTGGCGGGTGCTGCGACCGGGCGGCACGCTCGGGCTCGTCTGGAACGTCCGCGACGAGACGCGGCCGTGGGCCGCCCGGGTCGGCGCGATCGTCGCGCAGCCGGAGGCGCGCACGGGGCAGCAGGTGCAGCCGCTCGTCGGGCCGCCCTTCGACGCGGGCGCGCACGAGACCGTGCGGTGGACGCACGAGCAGGAGCGCGGGGCGTTCCTGGACGCGATCGCCTCGCGGAGCTACGTGATCCTCCTGCCGGAGGACGAGCGGCGGGCGGTGCTCGACGCCGTCCGCCGGGTGGTCGACGAGGACCCGGAGACGGCGGGGCGTCCGACGATCCCCGTCGACTACGTCGCGCACGTGCACCGGTACGTCCGGTCCTGAGGACCCTGCTCCGTCGTCGTCTCAGGGCGCCGGGGTCAGGCGGTAGAGCACCTGGGGGCGACCGCGGCGACCGTACCGGTGCGCGAGGTCGATCGCGCCCGTCGCGACGAGGTGGTCGAGGTAGCGCCGAGCGGTGGCGCGCGACGTCCCCGTCGTCGCCGCGACCTCGTCCGCCGAGCGGCCCACCACCGGGTCGAGTGCCGCGACGATCCGTTCGAGCGTGGTGGGGCTGACGCCCTTCGGCAGGCCGTCCTGCGCGGCGTGCGTCGCGCCGTGGGCCGGCCCAGCCACGCGGACCGAACCGGTCGTGAGCAGCCGGTCGACGTCACCCTGCCCCATCGGTACGTCGCGCTGCGCGGTGTCGCGCGACCGACGCTCCGCGGCGTACGCGTGCAGTCGGTCCTGCAGCGCCTGGCGGTCGAACGGCTTGAGCAGGTAGCCGACGGGGTGCGCCGCGAGTGCCTGCCGGACGGTGACCTGGTCGCGGGACGAACTGACGACGAGCACGTCGGTCCGGTCGACGCCGGCGACGTGCATGCGGTGCAGCACCTCGATCCCGCTGATGTCGGGCAGCCGCATGTCCAGGAGCACGAGGTCGACCCCGCGGTCCAAGGAGGCCAGGGCGGCACCGCCGGAGGCGACCGCGCCGACGACCGTGAAGCCCTCGGTCGCGGCGACCCACCGGGTGTGCAGCGCGCGGGCACCGGCGTCGTCGTCGACCACGAGCACGCGCAGCGGCGGGGCTCCGGACGCGGTCACGACCCCGCCGCCATCTCGACGTCGAGACGGGCCCCGCCGAGCGCCGCCGAACGGCCGACGACCACCGATCCGTCCCGGTCGGTGGCCGTGCGGCGGACGACCGCCAGCCCGATGCCGCGGCCGAGGCCGGTCTCGTCGGACTTCGACGACCACCCGCGGGACAGCACACGGTGGGCGTCGGCCGGGTCGATGCCCGGTCCGTCGTCCTCGACCGTGACCGTGACGCGGCCGTCCCGTGCGCCGACGGTGGCGACGACCGTGCCCGCACCGGCCTCGGCGGCGTTCCGGCAGAGGTTGGTCAGGACGAGCAGCACGGCGTCGTCGAGCACGACGTCCTCGGCGACCCGCAGGTCGAGCGTGGCGCCGGCCACGGCGAGCTCGGAGCGCACCGCGGCGACGGAGGCCGTCGCGACCGCACCACGGCGCGGCGAACCGGCGCCGCCGCCGCTCGTCAGCCCGGGTGCCACGGCGTCGATGTAGGCCATCGCGTCCTCGTCGTCCCCCTGCTCGACGAGCCCGCGGACCACGTGCAGTCGCGTGCCGAACTCGTGGGCCTGCTCGCGCAGCGCCTCGGTCGTCCACCGCACCTGCCGGCTCTCCGCGTCGACCGCGTCCGCCCGGCGCAGCCGACGGGCGATGACGAGCGACAGCAGCACGCTCGCCAGGGTCGCCGCGACCAGGGCGCCGGTGCTCCACGGCAGCAGGGTGCCGAGAGCGCGTTCCCGGTCGGCCGCGATGGTCGACTCGAGCACGCCGACCGCCACGGCGCCGACGACCTCGCCGTCCGCGGCGACGACCGGCACCTTCGCGCGCAGGGTCTCGCCGGACGGGCCGGTCTCGGTGCCGACGAACTCCGCACCCCGGAGCACGGGCGCGATGGTCGTCTCGACGGGCTGGCCACGTTCCGCGGGGTCCGGGTGGGTGATGCGCACGCCCTCGTCGTCGGTGACCACGACGTACGAGACGCCGGACGCGCCCTCGACGAGCGTCGCGATCGGCTGGAGCGCCGCGGTCGCCGGGGCGAGGTCCTCGGCGTCAGCGAGCGCGCCGGGAGCGCCCTGGTCGACGACCGACGCCACCGCGTCCCGCACCTCGGGCAGGTCGGCCAGGCTCGAGGCGACGCCCGAGACCTGCTCGACGACGGACGTGCGGATGCTGCGCTCCTGCACCACCGCGGCGACCCCGGTCGTGACGCCCGTCGCCGCGAGCACGATCACGCTCGGCAGCGCGAGCACCGCGGTGCGCCGCAGGCGTCCGGAACGAGCGGCGCGCCGCAGCCGCCCGGAACGTGCCCTGGTCACCGTGGCGTCCCCCTTCGGCCGCGACGCCGTGAGCGTCAATGAGCACAACTCCGCCGCCGGGTGCTCGTCCGGTCGGCGGCTGCCATCGTACTTCTCGACCTGCGGCACGACGACGTGCGCAGGAGGGAGCCATCCATGACAGAGCAGTCAGTGTCCAGGGAGTCGGGGCCCGGGCAGTCGGTACCGTCGACGCCGGCCGGGCCTCGTGCACCTCGTCCCGTCGCCCGCGTGGTCGGGGCCGCCGTCGCGGCGGTGTCCATCGCGGTCGCCGCGTTCGGGTCGGTGACGTCGGCGGCGGCCGGCGGCGACCCCACCCGGTCCGTCACGCTCGTCGCCCCTGCGGCGGCCGGCGGCGGCTGGGACGGCGTCGCACGGTCGATGCAGCAGGCGCAGCGCGCGAACGGCATCGTGAACTCGGTCCAGGTCGTGAACATGCCGGGCGCCGGTGGCACCATCGCACTCGGCAACGTGGCGCGGCTGTCGGGGCAGACGGACACGCTGCTCATCGGCGGCACCGGACTCCTCGCCGCCGAGATCCAGTTCGGCTCCGCGGTCACCCACGACGACGTCACGCCGCTCGCGGTCACCGTCGAGGAGTACGACGTCATCGTCGTCCCCGCCGACTCGCCGTACGAGACGCTCGACGACCTCGTCGCCGCGTGGCGCGAGCGGCCCGGCTCGGTGCCGTGGACGGGCGGCGGCTCGTTCGACCAGCTGGTCGTCACCGACCTCGCCGTGTCGGCCGGGATCGATCCGAAGCAGACGAACTACATCCCGTCGGACGGCGGCGGCGAGGCCATCCAGGCGCTGCTGAACGGCACGGCCGCCGCGGCCTCCGGAGGCTACCCGGACAACATCGACCAGATCGAGTCCGGCCGCCTGCGGGCACTCGCGCTCGTCGCCGCGGAACCGGTCGACGGCATCGACATCCCCACGGCCGTCGAGCAGGGACACGACGTGACGCTGACGAACTGGCGCGAGGTCGCGGCACCCGGCGGGCTCGACGACGAGCAACGGGCGCAGCTCACCGACATCGTGCTGGACACGCTCGACACCCCCGAGTGGGCCGATGCCGTCGAGCGCTACCACTGGACCGAGCGGATCATCACCGGCGACGAGCTCGACGCGTTCATCGACGCCGAACGCGAGCGCATCACCGCACTGTACGAGGAGCTGGGCCGATGACCCGTCCGAGCAACCCCACGTCGTCCTCCGCGGTCGTCGGGCAGCGGCTCACGCTGCGGGCCGACCCCGGCCGTGTCGCCGCGGTCGCCAAGGAGCTGACCACCCCGGCGCTCTTCACCGCCTTCGCGGTCTACCTCGTCGTCGGCATCGTCACGATGGAGGTCCCCGCGGGCACCGCGTTCCCCGGGCCGGCGGTCTTCCCCGGGCTCGTCGCCGCCGCACTCCTGCTGCTCGCCGCCCTGCTCGTCGTCCGGTCCGTCCGGGCCGCACGCGGGCGACGGGCCGGAGGGGAGCCGACCGTCGCCACCGACGTCGACTCCGACCCAGCGGGTCCCTCGGTCGAGGAACGCTCCGTCCGCGTCGACTGGCGTTCCCTGGCCTGGGTCGTGCTGTCCTTCGCCGGGTTCGCGCTGCTGCTCGGCGTGCTCGGGTGGATCGTCGGCGCCGGGCTGCTGTTCCTCGGTGTCGCGAAGGGGCTCGGCGCCCCCGGGTGGCTGCGGCCGCTCGTCGTCGGACTGACGGTGAGCGCGATCAGCTACATCGCCTTCGACATGCTGCTCGACCTGTCGCTGCCCTCGGGCATCGTCGGATGGGAGTTCTGACGTGGACGTGCTCGGTCTGCTCGGGGACGGCTTCGCCGGTGCCCTGACCCCCGCCAACCTGCTCTGGGTCGTCGTCGGGTGCCTGCTCGGCACCGCCGTCGGCGTGCTCCCCGGCCTCGGTTCCTCGATGGCGGTCGCGCTGCTGCTGCCGGTGACGTTCTCCCTCGACCCGACGGCGGCGTTCATCATGTTCGCCGGCGTCTACTTCGGCGGCCTGTTCGGCGACTCCACCATGGGCATCCTGATGAACACGCCGGGCCAGGCCTCGGCGATCGCGTCGACGTTCGAGGGCCACAAGATGGCGCTCAACGGACGCGCTGCCCAGGCGCTGGCGACGGCGGCGATCGGCGCGTTCGTCGGCGGGATGATCGCGTCCGTGCTGGTGGTCTTCCTCGCACCGGCGCTGGCGTCCTTCTCGTCGAGCTTCGGACCCGCCGAGTTCTTCGCCCTCGCGCTGTTCGCGTTCGTCACGACGTCGTCGGTCGTCACCGACGACGCGCTGAAGGGCCTCGGGTCGCTGTGCCTCGGCCTCGGCATCGCCGTGATCGGCGTCGACGGCATCTCCGGCGCACCGCGCTTCACGATGGGCGTCCCGGAGCTGTTCGACGGCATCTCGCTCGTCACGGTGACGGTCGCGGTGCTCGCACTCGGCGAGGTCATCTACGTCGCGTGCCTCGCCCGGCACCTGAAGGACGGTCGGATGGTGCAGGCCACCGGGCGTCCGTGGCTGTCGAAGCGGGAGCTGCGCGAGGCGGCACCCGCCTGGCTCCGCGGCACCGCGATCGGGTTGCCCTTCGGCGTCGTGCCCGCGGGTGGGTCCGAGATCCCGACCTTCCTGGCGTTCGGGCTCGAGAAGCGACTCGACGCCCGCCGGAAGGACCCGCAGTTCGGCCGCGGGGCGATCCGCGGTCTGGCCGCGCCGGAGGCAGCGGGCAACTCGACGACCGGCATGGCGATGGGCGCGCTGCTGTCGCTCGGCCTGCCGGTGTCGGCCACGGCGGCGATCATGCTCGCCGCCTTCCGCCAGTACGGCCTGCAGCCGGGACCGCTGCTGTTCGACCGCTCCCCCGACCTGGTCTGGGCGCTGCTCGCGTCGTTCTTCATCGCGATGGTGGTGCTGCTCGTCATCAACCTGCCGTTCGCGATGCTGTGGGCGAAGCTGCTGCGCATCCCGCGGGCGTACCTGTACGCGGGCATCGCGGTCTTCTGCGGGCTCGGCATCTACGCGACGAGCGGCTCGGTGTTCGACCTGCTCATGCTGCTCGGCATCGGGCTCGTCGGCTTCCTGATGCGGGCGCTCAACATCCCCCTCGCGCCGCTCATCATCGGCATGGTGCTCGGTCCGCTCGCCGAGACGAGCCTGCGGGACGCGGCGCTGAGCGCGGACGGGGACTTCTCGGTGCTGGTGGCCGGGCCGATCCCGATCGTGCTGTACGCCGTGCTGGCGGTCGTGGTCGCGGCCACCGTGACCAGCCGCATCCGGGCGCGACGCGCTGCGCGGCGCGAGCTGGTCGACGCGTAGTCAGGTCGTCGGTCGTCCGGTCCGGGGCCCGTCCCCGCGACCGGACCTCCGGGCCACCAGACGTCCGGAGGTCCGCGCTACGCTCGTCGGATGCGCGCGACCGTGCGGGACGTGGCGGCCATGGCCGGGGTGTCGCCGAAGACCGTCTCCAACGTCATCAACGGTGGCGTCGCGGTGCGCCCGGCGACCCGGGAGCGCGTCGAGCGAGCCCTCGCCGAGCTCGACTACGTCCCGAACCTGTCCGCCCGGGGGCTGCGCAACGGACGGTCCGGGGCGATCGCGCTGACGCTGCCCGAGCTCGGGAACGCCTACTCCGCCGAGCTCGCCCAGTGGTTCGTCGAGCTGGCGCGCGAGCGCGGCTGGACGGTGCAGCTCGACCAGACCGGCAACGACCCGGACCGCGAGCGCGAACTGGTCTCGCGGGCCCGCGCGCACCTGGTGGACGGGCTCGTGCTCAACCCGGTGTCCCTCAGCGCGAGCGTGCTCGCCGAGACCGAGGGGCTGCCGCCGACCGTGGTGATCGGCGAGGTCGAGCCGGAGCACGTCGACCAGGTGCACGTCGACAGCCGGCTCGCCGCACGCGAGGTCACGACCCACCTGCTCGACCGCGGGCACCGGCGGATCGCCGTCGTCGGGGCAGCGCGCCCGACGGACGCCACCGCCACGAGCGAGCTCCGTGACCAGGGCCACGCGGACGCGCTCGGCAGTGCCGGCCTCGTGGTCGACCCCGCGCTGCGCGTGCCGCTGCCGGCGTGGACGACGAGTGCGGCGGCGACGGCGTTCGCCGCGTGGCTGGACACGAACCCGCTGCCGGACGCGGTGTTCGCCTACACGGACTCCATCGCCTTCGGCGTGCTGCACGTGCTCGCGGCGCGGGGCGTCCGGGTCCCGGAGCAGGTGAGCGTCGTCGGGTTCGACGACGTCGACGCGGCGGCCTACGCGATCCCCGCGCTGACCACCGTGTCGTTCGACCGTCGGGCCTTCGCGACCGCTGCGCTCGACCTCCTCACCCGGCGGATCGCGGACCCGGCTGCGGCGCCGGAGACGGTCGTGGTGCCGCACCGGATCGTCGAGCGCGCGAGCGTCCGGGAACGCTGACCGGGCGCACCGACCGGGCGCGCTGGACGAGTGGTGCGACGGCCGGGGGTACCGTCCGCGCCATGAGTGCCGACGATCCCGCGATGCCCGTCCTGACCGCGACCGTGCTGCAGTCCCCGGAGCCGGTCGCCCTCGCCCGCTTCTACGGTGCGATGACCGGGTGGACCGTGCACGAGGACGGTCCGACGTGGCTCCGGGTCCGCCCGGCCGACGGCGGTACCGGCCTGTCGGTGCAGTACGACGACGCCTACGTCCCGCCGGTGTGGCCGCCCGAGTCCGGACGCCAGGGCATGCAGCTGCACCTCGACTTCCAGGTGGAGGACCTGCCCGCGGCGACAGCCCGTGCCCTCGAGCTCGGGGCGACCGAGCACGCGTTCCAGCCCCAGGACGACGTCCGGGTGCTCCTCGACCCGGACGGCCACCCGTTCTGCCTGTTCCTGCCGGGCGCCTGACCCGCCGAGCCGGGCCGCCCGCCCGACCGGGCCGACGCGCCGGGCGCGCCACGTGCCTCCAGGCCGGATCGCGCCGCGACGGCGGACCGCAGCGAGTCTCGGCTCCGCGGACGAGACTCGGGCCGCCGATGCACGGATCTGTCCGTCAGGCCGAGTCTCGGGCCTGCCCCGGCCCCGCGGCGGCGGCCAGCACCGCCTCGCGCGTCTGCCGCGCGGCCAGGATCCGGAAGTGCCCGCCCACCGGGACGCGTACGTTCGTCGCACCCGCGAGCTCGCTCCCTGCCGGGATGAGCGTGTCGAAGACCCCCCAGACCGACGTGATCCGCGCATTCACCGCGAGGTCCCGCCCGAGCGCCGCGAGCACCGGGTCCGCGGCACGGAACACCCGCAGGTGCCGCACCGGCGCGAGCCGCGCGTAGGCCGACCCGGCGAACGGCGTCGACACGGCGACCATCCGGTCGATGCGGTCCCCCTCGGGCAGGGTCATCGCGTACTTCCCGATCAGCCCGCCCTTGCTGTGCGCCACGACGAGGACGTCGCGCAGGTCCTCCGCCTCGAGGTACGCGAGCACCTCGCGCGCGGACTCCGGCACCGGTCGGATGTTGTGCCGCAGCACGGGCAGCACGTGGACGGGGTGCCCGGCGTCGTGCAGCGCGTCCATCAGGGGACGCATGAAGTGCCAGGTCTCGTAGACGCCCGGCACGACGACGACCGGCTGGCCCTCGCCGGTCCGGTAGTCCTCGGCGGTCGTCGGGCCGGCACTCCGCAGCTGCCACCGCGCCGCGTACCACCAGTCGAGGACGGCCCACCACGCGCGCCGCAGCACCGGCACGCGGTCCACCGGCAGACGGCCTGGAGGCACGGCTCGCGTCGGTCCCGCCGCCGCGGCCGAGCGGGCGGTCTGGCCGGCGGGCGTGGTCCGGTCGGCGGGCGTGGTCCGGTCCGTGGGCGTGGTCCGGTCCGTGGGCGTGGTCCGGTCCGTCACCGTGCGTCCTCCAGGGTCTGCACGCGGCGGAACTCCTCGACGAGTCGTCCGAACGCCTCCGGGTGCCGCTCCTGCACGTGGTGCCCGCCGGGCAGCTCGACGAGCGCCCCGCGCGGGGCCGCCTGCGCGAGGGACTCCGACCACTCCCGCCGCGCGATCGGGTCGCGGTCGCCGCGCACGACGAGCACGGGTTGGGTGAGCCGGGGCAGCACGTCCTCGAGCCGGTGCCGGAGCATCGGGCCGAGTTCGCGGACGTACTGCCGGATGCTCCGCAGGTAGTCGGTCGTGACGACGGCGTTCATGCGCGGGGTCTCGACGACGGTGTCCCGCGTCAGGTCGAGCGCCTGCCGGAGCAGGGTGCGCCGGGACCGGTCGCACACGGGGCCGACCAGGACGACGGCCCGGACGACGTCGGGGTGGCGGAGCGCGGCCTCCGCGACGACCTGCGTCCCCATCGACTGCCCGATCGCGACGACGGTCTCCGCGCCGCCGTCCCGGACCGCCGCGACCACGAGGTCCGCGAGCTCCTCGACCTGCAGCCGGCGTCCGGCCGGCGGGAGGCCGCCGAACCCCGGCAGGTCGACGGCGACCGTGCGGTGGGTCCGAGCGAGGACCCGCTGCGTGCGGGCGAAGGACCGGTGCGACATCCCGATGCCGTGGACCAGGACGACGGTCGGGGCCAGGGAGTCGTGCAGACGACCGGCCGGCGCCAGGGTCCGGAGGCGCACGCGGAGGTCCCCGACCTGGAACGACCCGACCCGTGCGCGCACGACCCGAACCTACCCGCGGGTTCGCAGCGCCGGGTCAGGGTCGTCATCGGTTCCTCTTGGCCGAGCAGAGTGCACTGGCGCGCATGAGCGACCACTCCCCGAACACCGCACCGAGCCACGCGCCCGTCCCGCCGCACGGCTGGGGCGCGGCGCCCGCCGCCGGTCCGACCACCACGCTCGACGGGCCGCCCGCCGCAACCGGCCAGCCCTCGTGGGCCGCGGCCCCGGTCGGTCCCGCCGCCTGGACCGGACAGCCGTCGGGGACCGCGGGGCGCACGCGTCCGAAGCCGCCGTGGTTCTGGCCCGTGGTGGCCGTGGTGGTCGGGCTCGGAGCCCTGCTCGCGGGCAGTGGCGTCGGGTACGCCGTCGGCCATGCCATCGGCGCGTCGCACTCGAGCTCCGTGACCGTCCCGGGTGGCGGGCGCGGCGGGTTCCCCGGGCAGGACGGGCAGAGCGGGCAGGACGGGCAGAGCGGTCAGGGCGGACAGCTGCCCGGTGGCGTGCAGGGCGGCGGGAGCGGCACGGGGAGTTGACCCTCGACGCAGGACGCCCCGGCCCCTAGGCTCCGGGGCATGCGCAAGGTCACCTCGGGGCTCTTCACGTCGGTCGACGGCGTCGTGCAGGACCCGTACACGTTCCAGTACGACTCCTTCGACGCGGAGCTCGGCACGGCGATGACGGCGTGGATGGACCGCACCGACACGGTCCTGCTCGGCAAGCAGAGCTACCTCGAGTGGTCCGAGTGGTGGCCGTCGCACGCCGACGACCCGTTCGGCCGCTGGATCAACCCGATCGAGAAGCACGTCGCCTCGACCACGCTCGGCCCGGACCTGACGTGGGAGAACGCGCACCTGATCCAGGGTGACGTCGACGCGTTCGTGCGCGAGCTCAAGGCCGGGGACGGCGGCGACGTCGCGGTCACGGGGAGCGTCACGCTCGTGCGGCACCTGCTGTTCGCGGGGCTGCTCGACGAGCTGCAGCTCATGACGCACCCGGCGATCGCGGGCGCCGGCCGGAAGCTGTTCGAGCCGACCGATCCGCCCACGCGGCTGCGCCTGGTGCAGAGCGTCGTGACGAGCAAGGGCAACGTGCTGAGCACGTACGCGCCGTTCGAGGCCTGACGCAGGCCGCGCCTGACGCAGGCCGCAGGGCCGCAGGGCCGGCGGGACCGCTCCATCGGCACGGTGACGGGCGGGTGGACGGACACGGCTCCCGATCGGCGTACCCTTCTGGGTGGCCGTCGACCGCACCACCCTGGAGATCAGCATGTCCGAGGACACCCGCCCGCACGTCGTCATCGTCGGCGGAGGCTTCGCCGGCATCGCGGCGATGCGTGAACTCGCGGACGCACCGGTCCGGGTGACCCTGGTCGACCGCCACGTCTACAACATGTTCCAGCCGCTCATGTACCAGGTGGCGACGGGCGGCCTCAACGCCGGCGACGTGACGTACTTCCTGCGGAGCCTGCGCGCGAAGCAGTCGAACGCCGACTTCCGCCACGGGCTGCTCACCGGCATCGACGCCGAGCACCGCGTCGCCGAGATGTCCGACGGCGAGCACCTGCACTACGACTGGCTCATCCTGGCGAACGGCGTCAACACGAGCTACTTCGGCACCCCCGGCGCGTACGAGTACGCGTACTCGATGTACTCCCGCTCGCAGGCGCTGCGGATCCGCGACGAGCTGTTCACCCGGCTCGAGGAGGCCGCGGCGAACCAGGGCCCCGACGAGATCCGCGTGGTCATCGTCGGCGGCGGTGCGACGGGCGTCGAGATGGCCGGTGCCCTCGCGGAGCTCCGCGACCAGGCCCTCGAGGGCGCGTACCCCGAGCTCGACGAGGGCGCGATCACGATCACGCTCGTGCACCGCAGCGGCGAACTCCTCAAGCCGTTCGCCCCGCGCCTGCGCCGGTACGCGGCCAAGGTCCTGCGGAAGCGCGGCGTCGTGCTGCGGCTGAACACCGGGGTCGCCGAGGTCAAGCCCGACGGCGTCGTCACGGCCGACGGCGAGTTCATCCCTGCGTCCCAGGTGATCTGGGCGACCGGGGTCGCGGCCCACAAGGAGGTATCGGGCTGGGGTCTGCCGCAGACCCACGGCGGGCGGATCCAGGTGAACGACGACCTCAGCGTGAAGGGCGTCGAGCGGATCTTCTCCGCCGGCGACATCGCCGCCCAGGACGACGCCCTCGCCCAGCTCGCCCAGCCGGCGCTGCAGGGTGGCCGGCACGTCGCCCGGCAGGTCGTCCGCCTGCTCGAGGGCAAGCAGACCGAGCACTTCAAGTACTTCGACAAGGGCACCATGGCGACGATCGGCACGAACGCCGCGGTCGCCCAGCTCCGCGGTGGCATCACGATGGTCGGCCCCGTCGCGTGGGCCGCCTGGGTGGCCGTGCACATCGCGTCGCTGCTCGGCAACGGCAACCGGCTGTCGACCCTGTCGCACTTCTTCGTCCGCTACCTGTGGTTCATGCGGAAGCGGTCCATCCCGATCGTCGGCGACGTCCGTCCGGTGCGCCCGAACGGGGACCGCGAGCCCGAGCCCTGGCAGATGCAGAAGGCCGAGTAGCCTCGACCCGTGGCGGGTGCCCGGCCGAGTCTCGGCCTGGGCGACGAGTCTCGGGCGCGCGGGTACGAGACTCGTCGCTGGGCCCGAGACTCGGCGCCCGCACCCGGGCGCCGGGCCCGCGAGCGGGTCAGCGCGCGACGTGCGCGTACGCCCCGGCGGCGATGTCCTCGAGCAGGGTCGGCCCGGTCGGGGTCCAGCCGAAGCGCTCCCGCGTGGCGTCGGCCGTCGCGGACATCTCGAGCGCGAAGAACCGCCCGATGAACCCGAAGTGCTCGGCGTCCGCGGGGTCGATGCTCGTCACCGGGAGCCCGAGGGCGTCGCCGATCGCCTGCGCGATGTCCCGGGTCGGGACACCCGTCTCGGCGACGGCGTGCAACCGCGTTCCAGCCGGGGCGCCCTCGAGCCCGAGGCGCACGAGCCGCGCGGCGTCGTCCACGTGCACGGCGGCCCACCGGTTCGTGCCCTCCCCCAGGTAGCCGGACACCCCGGTCCGGACGGCTGCGGCGACGATCGCGGCGATGAACCCGTGGTCGCCGACGCCGTGCGTGGTCGGGCTGAAGCGCGCGCTGACAGCCCGGACACCGTCCGCCGTGAAGTCGAACGCGCGGTTCTCGCTGCCGCCGCGCATGCTGTCCGGGCCGACGAACGGCGAGGGGTCCTGCTCGGTGGCCGGTCGGCCCGGGGCCAGGCCGGCCACCCCCGAGGCGACCACGAGCGGACGGTCGGAACCGGCCAGGGCGCTCCCGAGCGTCTCGACCGCGGCACGCTCGCTCGCGTTCGTGGCAGCCGGGTTGCCCCAGTCGTGCTTGTTGGCGAGGTGCAGGACGCCCTCGGCGCCCTCCGCCCCGCGGCGCAGGGCGTCGAGGTCGTCCAGGTCGCCGCGCAGGACGGCGGCACCGCGGGACTCGAGAGCGGCGGCGGACGCATCGGACCGGGCGAGCCCGGTGACGGTGTGCCCGGTGGCGAGGAGCTCGTCGACGGTGTGGGAGCCGATCCAGCCGGAGGCTCCGGTGACGAACACGTGCATGAGTGCTTCCCTTCACAGGGTCCGTGGCGCGATGTCACGGACTGACATCAGCGTAGCACTCGATGTCAGCCGCTGTCATCAGTAGACTGCGGCCATGGCTCGTTGGCAACCCGGCACCCGCGAACGCCTGCAGTCCACCGCGCTCCGGCTCTTCGCCGAGCAGGGCTACGACGAGACGACCGTCGCGCAGATCGCCACGGCCGCCGACGTCACCGAGCGCACCTTCTTCCGGCACTTCGCGGACAAGCCCGAGGTCCTGTTCGCCGGCCAGACCGACTTCACGGCGATGTTCACCACCCCGGTCGAGCAGGCCCCGGACGGCACTCCCGCGTTCGACCTGGTCCGGCGGGCGCTCGACTCGGCCGCAGACTTCTTCCCCGAGGACCGTCGCTCGTGGTCCCGGTCGCGGCAGGCCGTGATCGACGCCGTCCCCGCCCTCGAGGAGCGCGAACTCGGCAAGCTCGCGAACCTGAAGGTCCGTCTGGGCGACACCCTGCGGGCGCACGGGATCGACGAGCCCCTCGCCACGATCGCCGCCGAGACGGCGGTCACCGTGTTCCACCTGGCGTTCGCGCAGTGGATCGCCGAACCCGAGGACCGCGACTTCCGGACCCTGGTCGAGGAGCGGCTCGCAGCGCTGACCGCGCTCGTGCACCCCGATCACTGAGGGTCCTCTTACCTGGGTGGAGCACGCTGGTCGTCACCCGGAAGACCGATCCTCGCAGGGAGGACCCGTGACGACGAACACGCTCGCCCCCGAGCGCTCCAGCACGACCCGCCGCGCCACCGCGGTCGGTCGAGGGATCGGTGCTGCCCGGACGACGCCACCACCGCCCCTGACGAACCGGGCTCCGGCACTCGACGGCCTCCGCACGATCGCGATCCTCGCGGTGATCCTGTACCACCTGCACGTCCCGCAGTTCGAGGGCGGCTTCATCGGCGTCACCGTGTTCTTCGCCCTGTCCGGGTTCCTCATCACGACGCTGCTGCTCGGCGAGCACCGGAAGACCGGCCGCATCCGCCTCGGCTCGTTCTGGTGGAAGCGCCTGCTCCGGCTGTACCCGGCACTCCTCGCCCTCGTGGCGGTCGGACTGCTGCTGTGGAACTGGGTCGGCGACTACAAGGGCGCGTCGTTCGGTCCGGGCGAGGCCGCGTTCATCGCCCTCACCTACACGGGCAACCTGTTCCGCTCGTTCTGGGACACCACGCAGGGCGTCTTCGCGCACACGTGGAGCCTGTCCATGGAGGAGCAGTTCTACCTGGTGTGGCCGCCCGTGCTCGTGCTGCTCTTCATGGTGCGCGCTCGACGTCGGTGGCTGATGGCCGGCCTCGGTGCGGTCATCGTGGGCTGCTCGATCGCCGCCGGACTCGTCTACCAGACACCCAACGGCGGGTCGACGCCGGACGTGTACTTCTCCCCCGTGCTCGGCGTCGTGCCGCTCGCGACGGGCTGCCTGCTCGCCCTGCTCCTCGACGACGCGCGCGTCCGCACGTGGGCGGCCGGGGTCGCCGGGCACGTCGCGAGCTGGGCGGGCCTGGCGCTCCTCGTCGGCATCCTGCTCTGGATCGGCGACGACTGGACGCAGCACGCGTGGACCTTCGGCGTCGTCCTGCCCCTGACCGGGGTCGTGTCGTCGGTGCTCATCGCCGGGCTCGTCTCGGTCCGGTCACCGCTCTCCGCCGCGCTCGCCTGGACACCGGTGTCGTGGTTCGGCCGCCGCGTCTCGTACTCGGCGTACCTCTGGCACCCGCTCGTGATCGCCCTGCTCGACCCCTTCGCGATCGGGCCGTGGGGCACGGTGTGGCTCATCGCCGTCGCGCTGCTCGTGGCCGTCGGCGCCGCCTACGCGGTCGAGGTCCCGGTCGAGAAGGCCCGCAAGCGCGTCCGCGAAGCACGGTCCCTCGTCGCCGCCGACCGGGCCGAGCGCGCGAGCGTCACGAACTGACCGCTGCGTGGCTGGCAGCCACCGGACCGCCCCTCCGTAGGCTCGGCGCGTGACCTCCGACCCGACCGACGTCCTCGTGGTGGGCGGCGGCCCGGTCGGCCTCCTCGCCGCCGTGCTGCTCGCCGCGGAGGGCGTCGATGTGCGCGTGTGGGAACGCCGGAGCACCGCGCCGACGGGCTCGCGGGCGATCGGCATCCACCCGCCCTCGCTCGCGGTGTTCGAGCGCGTCGGGCTCGCCGGTCCCGTCCTGACCGAGGCGGTCCCCGTCCGCCGCGGTGTGGCCACGAGCCGCGGTCGCACCCTCGGGACGCTGTCGTTCGACCGCGTGTCCGACCCGTTCCCGTTCGTCGCCGCGCTCGACCAGCACCGCACCGAGACACTCCTGCGTGAGCGGCTCGCGGCCCTCGCACCGCACGCCCTCCGCACCGGCACCACGGTCACCGCGCTCGACCCGGGGCGCGGGCACGTCGCCGTCTCCGGCTCCGGCCCGGACGGCGCACCGGTGCCGGTCCGCGCACGGTTCGTCGTCGGCGCGGACGGCGCCAGGAGCACCGTGCGCGACCTGCTCGGCATCCGCACCACCGGCCGGACCTACCGCGAGCACTACGTGATGGGCGACTTCGCGGACACCGGCGACGCCCCGGTGGACACCGCGGTCGTCGACGTCGGCCCCGGCGGCGTCCTCGAGTCCTTCCCGCTGCCCGGCGGTCGCCGCCGCTCCGTCGCGCTCGTCACCGGCCCGGCCACGCGACCGTCCGGCACCGACGGGACCGAGGCGGGGCGTGCCTCCCGGCTGGCCACGCTCGTCCGCGAGCGCACCGGCACGTCGCCCGACCCGGCGACCTGCTCGATGGTGAGTGCGTTCCGGACCCGGCGGCGGACCGCCGACCGGGTGGGCGTCGGGCGCGTCGTGCTGGTCGGCGACGCCGCGCACGAGATCAGCCCGATCGGCGGGCAGGGCATGAACCTCGGGTGGCTCGACGTCGCGGCGCTCGCGCCGCTCCTGGCCGACGCGGTCCGCTCCGGTGACGCGGGTCCGTGGCCCGCGTACGCGGCGACCCGGCAGGCGGCCGCGGCGCGCGCCGCGCGGCAGGCGGAGGCGAACGCGGCACTCGGTCGCCCGGCTCGCGGTGCGCTGCTGGTCGGACGGGAGGCACTGCTCCGGTCCGTCCTGGCACTCCCGTCCGCCAGGTGGCTCGCCTCGACGTACGCGATGGAGTGGGCCTGATCGGACCGCGTCCGCCAGGTGGCTCGGCTCTGCCCTCCGGACGGTACGCGACGGGGTGGGCCTGACCGGATCGCGTCCGTCAAGTGGCTCGACTCTGCCCACGGACGGTACGCGACGGGGTGGGCCTGACCGCGTCGCGTCCGCCAGGCGGCTCGACTCTGCCCACGGACGGTACGCGATGGGGTGGGCCTGACCGGGTCGGCTCAGGCGACGAGTCGGGCGCCGGCGACGCCGAGCTCGACCACGAGGACGAGGGACGACGCGATCACGAGCCGGAACAGGGCGCGGGTCGGTCGCCCCACCAGGACGAGCCGGACCCCGACCACCGCGAGCACCACCACCGCGAGCGCCCCGACGACCGCGAGGACCGCCGCCGCACCGCGTGCCGGGTCGGCTCCGGCCAGCTGCCCGCCGAGCACGAGCCCCGCGGCCACGACGAGCGACCCGAACGCGAGGACGCCGGCTCCGCGCAGGCCGAGGCGGTGCGGGAAGCCCCGGACACCCGTGGCCGCGTCGTCGAGCAGGTCGGGGAGGACGTTCGTGCAGTGGATCGCGATGCCGAACACCGCCCCGGTCGCGATCGCCCACCAGGCCGGCCAGGCGCCACCGCCGGCGGCGACCGCGACGACGGGCAGCAGCCCGAAGGCCACCAGGAACGGGGCGACGGACCAGGCCGTGCGCTTGAGCCCCGCGTCGTAGGCCCACCCCGCGGCGACGAGCACGAGGTGCGCGACGGCCGCGACCGGACCGAGGAACACGCTCGCGAGCACGGCGACCGCGGCCGTGACGAACGCGGCGGTCCGGACGGTCGAGGCTGCGACGAGGCCCCGTGCGACGGGCTTGTCGGAGCGGCCGACGGCCCGGTCGCGGTCCGCGTCGATCCAGTCGTTCGCCAGGCCGATCGACAGCTGCCCCGCCACCACGGCGAGCGCGACGAGCAGCACGGTGCCGAGCGGGTGCCCGACCGCGACGGCGATCACCGTGGCGAGGACCGTGACGGTGACGGTCGGGCCGGGGTGCGAGGACGCGAACAGCAGCCGCAGGGTCGACGGTCGGCTGGCCCGGGGTCGGTGCGGTGCGTCCACAGGGGCGAGCGTACGGACGGACGGCTGCACGCGGTCGGGCCCGGACGACGGACGGCCCCTACACCGCCGGGTGTCGACGGTGCAGGGGCCGGTGGGACCGCCGGGTCAGGCCGCGGGGATGAGGCCGTTCGGGTTGAGGACGTACTTCGTCGCCGCGCCCTTGTCGAACTCCTCGTAGCCACGCGGGGCCTCGTCGAGGCCGATCGGCTTCGCGTTCACGTTCTTCGCGATGCTCGTTCGGTCGTGCAGGATCGCCATCATCAGCTGCCGGTTGTACTTCATGACCGGGCACTGCCCCGTCGTGAAGGACAGCGACTTCGCCCAGCCGGTGCCGAGGCTGAGCGACAGGGCACCCTTCTTGGCGGCCTCGTCGACGCCGCCCGGGTCACCCGTGACGTAGAGCCCGGGGATGCCCAGGGCGCCACCGGCTGCCGTGATGTCCATGAGCGAGTTGAGGACCGTCGCCGGCGCCTCTTCCCCGGATCCGGAGCCGTGCCCCTTGGCCTCGAAGCCGACGGCGTCGATGCCGCAGTCGACGAGCGGTTCGCCGAGGATCTGGTCGATCTGCTCGGCGGGGTCGCCCTTCGTCAGGTCGACGGTCTCGCAGCCGAAGCTCCGAGCCTGGGCCAGACGGTCGGCGTTCATGTCGCCGACGATCACCACGCTGGCACCGAGCAGCATCGCCCCGGTCGCGGCCGCGAGTCCGACCGGCCCGGCGCCGGCGACGTACACCGTCGAACCGACCTCGACGCCGGCGGTGACCGCACCGTGGAAGCCGGTCGGGAAGATGTCGGAGAGCATCGCGAGGTCGAGGATCTTCTCGAGCGCCTGGTCGCGGTCCGGGAACTTCAGCAGGTTCCAGTCGGCGTACGGCACGAGGACGTACTCGGCCTGTCCACCGACCCAGCCGCCCATGTCGACGTAGCCGTACGCGCTGCCCGGGCGGTCCGGATTGACGTTGAGGCAGATGCCGGTCTTCCGCTCCTTGCAGTTCCGACAGCGACCGCACGCGATGTTGAACGGGACCGAGACGATGTCGCCGACCTTGATGAACTCGACGTCCGAGCCCACCTCGACGACCTCGCCGGTGATCTCGTGACCGAGGACGAGGTCGCTCGGCGCGGTGGTGCGGCCGCGGACCATGTGCTGGTCGCTGCCGCAGATGTTCGTCGCCACCGTACGGAGGATCGCCCCGTGGTTGACCTTGCGCCCGACGTTCGCCGGGTTCACACCGGGTCCGTCCTTGAGCTCGAACGTCGGGTAGTCGGTCTCGATGACCTCGACCTTGCCCGGCCCCTTGTACGCGACTGCGTGGTTGCTCGCCATGTGATCCTCCTCGATCGTCGGCGTCGGGACACCCGCGGTCGCGGGCGTCCTGTGTGGGAGCCGTCGGCGGGCGGGGTGGTGCCCGCCGACGGGTCAGAACGTGCGGATCGGGATCTCGGCGGGGGCGGCGAGGAGCTCCTTGACCTCGTCGTCGAGCTTCACGAGCGTGATCGAGGCGCCGGCCATGTCGAGCGAGGTGCAGTACTCGCCGACGTAGCTCCGCACGGGGGTGATGCCCTGCGCGACGAGCTTCTCGTGCGCGATCCCGTAGAGCAGGTAGAGCTCGCTGATCGGGGTGCCGCCGAGTCCGTTCACCATGAGCGCGACCTCGTCGCCGTCGGAGAAGGGCAGGTCGGACACGATCGGGTCGAGCAGGATGTCGACGATCTCGTCCGCCGGGACGATCTTCTGCCGTGCGCGTCCGGGTTCACCGTGGATGCCGACGCCGACCTCGATCTCGTCGTCGCCGAGTTCGAACAGCGGCGAGCCCTTGGCGGGCGGGGTGCACGCCGTGAGGGCGACGCCCATGGTCCGGGTCACCGAGTTGACCTTCTTCCCGACCCGGACGACCTCGTCGAGGTCGGCGCCGGCCTCGGCCGCGGCGCCGACCGCCTTGATCACGAAGAAGTTCCCGGCGACGCCACGACGGCCGATCGTGTACGTGGAGTCCTTCACGGCGACGTCGTCGTCGATGAACAGGGTCGCGACCGTGATGCCCTCGGCCTCGGCGAACTCCTCCGCCATCTCGAAGGCCATCTTGTCGCCCGTGTAGTTGTTGACCAGCAGGAGCACGCCCTTGGGGCTGTTCACCCGGCGGGCGGCCTCGATGACGTAGTCGGTCGGCGGCGCGGCGAACACGTCCCCGGGGCAGGCCGCGTCGAGCATGCCCTTGCCGACGACCATGACGTGCGCGGGCTCGTGCCCGGAGCCGGACCCCTGGACGATCGAGACCTTGTCGTCGCGCGGGGCGTCGGCGCGGACGATCAGGTTCGCCTTCGGGTCGTAGGTCAGGGTGTCGGGGTTGGCGAGGGCCAGACCCTTCAGCATGTCCGGGACGAACTGCTTCGGGTCGTTGACGAACTTCTTCACTGCGGTTGCCTCACTTCATCGTGGTGGTCGGGTACTGCGAAGGGTCGTGCTGGTGGGGGCGGATCGGATCTGGTCGGCTCGCGTCACCACTCGTCGGCGATGCGCTCCGCGAGCACCGCGACGGCGACCGCGCCGGGGTCGGGCGAGCCGATGCTGCGCTCCCCCGTGTACGACGCACGCCCACGGCGGGCCTCGAGCGCCGAGGTCTCGTCCGCTGCCTGGCGTGCGACCTCGGCGGCGTGTCGGGCGATCGCGGCGCCGTCCCGGCCGTCCGCCGCGTCGGACTCGATCGCGTCGGTCATCGGGACGATCGCGTCGAGGAGCGTCTTGTCGCCGAGGTCGGCGCCACCGCGCTTCTTGATCCCCTCGACCGCGGCGCGGAGCATCGCCACGACGTCCTCTGCGGTCAGGTCGTCCTTGCCCTTGACGACCCCGGCCGCCCGCAGGAACGCGGTGCCCCAGATCGGACCGGACGTCCCGCCGATGCGGCTGCTCATCGTCATCGCGACCTGCTGCAGGAAGGTCCCCGGGTCCGACCGGTCGTAGTCGTCGAACCCGGCGAGCACGTTCTCGAACCCGCGGGCGAGGGAGTAGCCGAAGTCGCCGTCGCCGGCCACCGCGTCGAGGTCGCAGAAGTACCGCTCGTTCTCGACGCAGGTGCTCGCGATGAGCCGCACGGTGGACTCGAGGTGGGTGGTGGCTTCGGTGGTCATCGTCGTCCTCCGGTCGGGAGCTGGGTGAGGGTGTCGAGGGTCACCTGTCCGGGCACCGCGACGTGGTGGGGGTCCGCGAGCACGTGTGCCGGCTCGTCGGGCAGGTCGCCGAGCCGGTCGACCACGAGCGCCGCGCCGGTGAAGTCCTCGTCGGCCGTGTAGCTGCTGACGGTGACGACCGTGGTGAGTCCGGCGCCGAGCGCTGCCCGGAGCCCGTTCGCGCTGTCCTCGACGACGACCGCATCTGCCGCGGTGACGCCGAGCTCGCGGAGCGCCAGCTCGTACACGTCGGGCGCGGGCTTCTTGCGCGGGACGACGTCGCCCGCGAAGACCGCGAACCAGTCGGCGGCGTCCTCGCCCACGGCGTGCTCGAGCACCGCGCGGACCGACGCCTCGGCCGAGGTCGAGGCCACCGCGAGCAGCCAGCCCGCGTCGTGTGCCTCGTGCACGATCCTGGCGATGCCGGGCCGCCCGGGCATCACCCCCTCGCGGACCATCGCGGTGTACCGCCGGGTCTTCTCGGCGTGCCACTCGGCCACCAGGGCCCGCTGTTCCTCGGGATCGGTCGGCAGGCCGGCGCGCTCGACGAACTCCGGCGTCAACAGGGACGCCAGCCGCTCCTTCCCGCCGCCGATCCTGAGCACCTCGGCGTAGTCGTCCTGGCTCCACCGGACCGGCAGGTCGAAGTGCTCGAACGTCTGGTTGAACGCCGGCAGGTGCCCGTCGCGCTCGGTGTCGGCGAGCACGCCGTCGCAGTCGAAGACGAGCGCGCGGGTCACGACCGACCGGCCTTGCCGTCCGCGCCGAACCACGTGACGTGCTCGGCGATGACGTCGGTGACGGCGGACTCGATCGCGGTGACGAGCTTCGGCGGGTCCCAGCTGTCCGTCGCCCGTGCCTGTTCGAGGTGCTCGAGCGAGGCGCGCATGTACGCGTGCTTCACCGCTGTCGAGATGTTGATCTTCGACACCCCGGCGTCGATGAACGACCGGAAGTCGTCGCGGCTCAGCCCCGTGCCGCCGTGGAGCACGATCGGCCGGTCGGTCAGGGCGGCGAGCTCGGCGGCGCGCTCGGGCAGCAGCACCGGGTCCGCCTTGTACAGTCCGTGGCTCGTGCCCAGCTGCGGCGCGAGCAGGTCGCTGTCGGTCCGCTCGGCGACCTCCGCCAATTGCTCGACCGAGTACGCGTGCCGGGACTCGTCGCTGCCCACGCCGTCCTCGACCCCGAGGATGTTCTCGATCTCCGACTCGACGTCCACCCCGGCGGCGTGCGCCGCGGCGGTGACCTCGGCGGTCTCGCGGACCGCGTCGTCGAACCCGCGGTCGGACGCGTCGAAGAGCACGCTGGACCACCCCGCGGCGATGACGTCGTCGAGCACCGCCCGGTCCGGACAGTGGTCGAGGTGCAGCGCGACCGGCACCGGGACGTCCCGGGTGAGCGCGCGGAACAGGTCGGTGGTGAAGGCGGTTCCGGAGGCCTTCACGGTCTTCACGGAGATCTGCACGACGAGCGGCGCCCCGGTCCGGACCGCCGCGGCGATCACCGCCCGCATGCTCAGCTCGTCGAACACGTTCACGGCCGGTACCGCGTACCCGCCGTCCCGCGCGGTCCTGGTCAACGTCCTGGTGGACACGTCCATGCCTGGGTCCCCTCTTGCGTCGCTGCGTCGTGGGATGTCGCCGTCAGCGTCGACGACTGCTCGGACTGTACCTGTCTAGACCGGACTCGACAAGTATCATGAGCGGTTACCGGACGACCGTCCGGCCGGCAGGAGGTGGATCGTGGTCGACGAGGTGGACCGCGACTCCGCCGTGCCCATCTACCAGCAGCTCGAGGACATCTTCACGGCGAAGATCGCGAGCGGCGAGTGGGCGCCGAGCCAACGGATCCCGTCCGAGAACGAGTTGAACCGGCACTACGGGACCAGCCGGATGACGGTGCGCGGCGTCCTGACGAAGCTGACCACTGACGGCGTGCTCCACCGGGTCCCCGGCAAGGGCACGTTCGTCGCGCCCGAGAAGATCAGCGCGGTCTCCCCGGCGTACCGCGGCATCCGCGAGCAGCTCGAGGTGCTCGGCTACGACATCACCACGACGCTCGTGTCGATCGACCGGGCCCCGGCGCCAGCCCGCATCCGGGACCGCCTGGGCCTCGGCCGCACCGACGACGTCTTCGCGATCGTCCGGCTGCGGTCCGTCGACGGCAAGCCCCTCAGCGTGCACCGGTCGTTCGTCCCGGCGGCCCTCGCGCCCACCCTCGACGCGCTGGACGTCGTCGAGGAGCAGCTCTGCGTCGTGCTCGAGGACGCCTTCGGCCTGGCGATGCACGACGTCGCGGAGGGGCTCGAGGCCGTCGCCGTGGCCGAGGCCGACGCCGGGCTGCTCGGCCTGCGTCGGGGCGACCCGGCGCTGCAGCTCACCGACGTCATCGCCGACCGGGCCGGGACGACGTTCGAGTACTCGACGATCGTGTTCCGTGGCGACCGGATGCGGCTGCAGTTCGACTACACGCGCCCCTGACCGGCACCGGCCGGGGCCACGGCGGACACCCGGCGCCTCCGGACGGCCAGCCGTCCCGACGCCAGCGCGATCCCCGCGAGCACGACGACTCCGCCGACGGGCTCGTTCCACCGCAGCGGCTCACCGAGCACGAGCACGCCGAGCGCGACCCCGACCACCGGGGTCAGGTACGTCACGGTCGACGCCCGGCCGGCACCCCACGCGCCGACCAGGCGCGTGTTCCACGCGTAGGCCAGCCCTGTGCCGACCGCACCGAGCGCGACCATCGCGGCCACGATCCTCCAGTCCAGCTGCACCGGACCCGTCGCGACGACGGGCGCGACCAGCAGCATGAGCAACGCCGCCAGGGTGAGCTGCACCGTCGCGACGGTCGTCGGGTCCTGCCCGCTGCCGACGCCGAAGCGGCGGAGCCACGCCAGGCCGACGCCGTAGGACGCGGTCATCCCGAGCAGGGCGACCTGTCCCGGGACGGTCGCGAGCACCGCGGGGTCCCCCACCAGGCTCCACGGGCCGACCAGGACGAGCACGCCGACGATCCCGAGCACGACGCCGCCGACCTGCCGACGCGACAGGCGTTCGCTCGGCACCAGGACGGCCAGCGCGAGCAGCGTCATGATCGGCGTCGTCGCGTTGTAGATGCTCGCGAGCCCCGACGGCACGGTCTGCTCCGCCCAGGCCATCAGCGACGACGGCACCGCGTTGAGGAACACCGCGACGACGAGCAGGTGCCCCCACACCCGGCGTTCCCGCGGCCACCGACGCCGCGTGACGAGCAGCACGACCACGAGCGTCAGGGCGCCGAGCACGGTCCGCACGGTCGCGACCTGCTGCGGGGCGAGCCCCTCGAGCCCGATCTTCGCGAAGAAGAAGCTGGACCCCCAGGTGAGGGCGACGAGCACGTAGAGGAGGGCGTTCACGAGGGGTAGCATCGAGCACCGCGGCGCATGTGTCGAACGAATGTGCTGCATGGGCCCATGAAGGAAGCGCATGACCGTCTCGATCCCGCAGCTCCGTGCATTCGTCGCGACCGTCGACGCCGGGTCGTTCACCGGTGCCGCGACCGCGCTCGGCGTCGGGCAGTCCGCCGTCTCGCACGCCGTCGCGGGACTCGAGCGCGAGGTCGGCGGGAGCGTGCTGCGCCGCAGCGCGGCGACCGCGCCCACCCCGCTCGGGGACCGGCTGCTGGCCCACGCCCGCAGCGTGCTCGCCTCGGTCGACGCCCTGGAGGCGGTGGTCCGGCCCGCCACGGACCGCGGCACGGTCCGGTTGGCCGCCGTGCCGACGGTCTGCCAGGGGCTGCTCCCCCGGCTGCGTGAACTGTGGGCGGTGACGCTGCCGGGTGTCGACGTGCAGGTCTACGAGGGGGACGACGACGAGATGCCCGAGTGGCTCGAGGGCGGGACGGTGGACGCCGCGGTGCTCGTCGACCCGTCCCCGGTGCCGGCCGGCGGCGTGGTGGTCGCGCGGGACGAGATGGCCGCCGTCGTGCGCCGTGACCACCCGCTCGCCGGGACCGAGCAGCTGACGCTCGACGACCTGCACGACGACGGGCTGGTCGCGGGCGGCGGTGGGTGCGAGCACCAGATCCAGCGGATGCACGAACTGGCCGGGCAGCCGTTCCGCTGGGCGCACCGGGTCCGCGAGATGAGCACGATGTTCGGGATGATCCAGCGCGGGGAGGGGGTGTCGATCGTGCCGTCGCTCGGGCGCGTGATGCTGCCCGCCGACCTCGTGATGCTGCCGGTCGAGCCGCGGTACGTGCGGACGCTGGTGCTGAGCGGGCCGTCGTCGCGGCCGTGGCACCCGTTGGCGCAGGCACTGGTGGACTCGGTGTGACGCCCAGCCGCCGTCGGCAGGATGGACACGTGCCCGACACCCACGTGAAGACCTTCACCGACCCGGACGAGGCGACCGCCGAGGCCGCCGGCCTGCGCTGGCTCGCCGAGGCCGAGGACACCGGCGGCACCCGCACCGCCCGGGTCCTCGCGCACCCGTCCTCCACGGTCCTGCACCTCGAGCGCATCAGCGACGGCGCCCCGACCCGGGCCCAGGCCGAGCGCTTCGGCCGGTCGCTCGCGCACACCCACGCCGCCGGTGCCGCGCACTGGGGAGCGCCGTCGCCCGGGTTCCCCGCGAGCGCGGGGCTGCGGATGGGGCGCTCGCGCACACCGTTCACCGCCGCGGCGGACGCACCGGCGACGTGGGGCGCGTTCTTCGCCGAGTACCGGATCCGCGACTTCGTGCAGCGGATCGTCGACCGGGGCGGCTTCGACGGTGCCGAGGCAGCGGTGTTCGACCGGGTCGCCGACCGGCTGGAGGACGGTTCGCTCGGGTCGCCGCAGCCCACGCTCGTCGGGGACGGCCCCGCGCGGGTGCACGGGGACCTGTGGGCCGGGAACGTCCTCTGGCCGACGGACAGCTCGGAGCCGACCGGCGCGGTGCTCATCGACGCGACGCCGCACGGCGGGCACGCGGAGACCGACCTCGCGCTGCTGGGGCTGTTCGGGCTCGCGCGGCTCGAGACGGTGCTGGCCGCGTACGACGAGGAGTCCCGGCTCGCCGACGGCTGGCAGGAGCGGGTCGAGCTGCACCAGCTCGCACCGCTGCTGCTCCACGTGTACCTGTTCGGCGGGTCGTACACGGCCGCAGCCCTGCGCGCCGCCCGCCGCTACGCCTGATCCCCACCGACGGGTCTTAGGGAGCGCCAAGGCAGCGCATCGGGTCGCACGGGGAACGCCGTGGAGGCTCACCGGCATGACCACGTACCCGACCCCCGTGACCGACCGTCCGGGCCACGCACGTCCCGGCGGGACCACCGCCGCGCGGGACCGGCGTCGGCCGCCGCTCGTCCGCCTGTTCGCCGGCGAGCGCGATGACGCCCGCTGGCTCCGGCCGGCCTTCTGGGCCCTCCTCGTCCTGACCGCCGTCGTGTACTGCTGGGACCTCAGCGTCTCCGGGTACGCGAACAGCTTCTACGCCGCCGCCGTGCAGGCCGGTACGAAGTCGTGGGAGGCGTTCTTCTTCGGCTCGCTCGACTCGTCGAACTTCATCACCGTCGACAAGCCCCCGGCCTCGCTCTGGGTGATGGTGCTGTCCGCGCGGCTGTTCGGCTTCTCGTCGACGAGCCTGCTGCTGCCCCAAGCGCTCATGGCCGTCGCCTCGGTCGCCCTCGTGTGGGGAACCGTCCGACGGACCATCGCCCGCCTCGGCACGACCACCGCGAACGTCGGTGCGCTCCTCGCCGGGTTCGTCGTCGCGGCGACCCCGGCGGCGGCGCTGATGTTCCGCTTCGACAACCCGGACGCGCTGCTCGTCCTGCTCATGACCGCGGGTGCGTACTGCACGGTCCGCGCCCTGCCCCGGGGCAGCTGGCGGTGGATCGCCCTCGCGGGGGTCGCCCTCGGCTTCGCGTTCCTGACGAAGATGCTGCAGGGCATGCTCGTCCTGCCGGCCTTCGGGCTGGTGTACCTGGTCGCCGCCCGCAGGTCGTGGGGGAAGCGCGCGATCGGCCTCGGCATCGCGGCGGTGTCCCTCGTCGTGTCCGCCGGCTGGTGGGTCGTCGCCGTGGCGCTCTGGCCCGCCGAGTCCCGCCCGTACATCGGCGGATCGACGGACAACACCGTCCTCGACCTCGTCTTCGGGTACAACGGCCTCGGCCGGATCTTCGGCGGCTCGGGCAACGGCGGCGGCGGCGGGCCGGGCGGCGGCACCGCGGGGTCGTCGTTCGGCGGCTCGACCGGCCTGGACCGTCTCTTCTCGTCCGAGATGGGGCTCGAGATCTCGTGGCTCCTGCCCGCCGCACTCGTCGCGCTCGTCCTCGGCCTGGTGGTCGTCGGCCGTCGGCACCTCGCCGATCCCGCCCGCGCCGGCCTGGTGCTGTGGGGTGGCTGGCTGCTCGTCACCGGGCTCGTCTTCTCGTTCATGTCCGGCACGATCCACCCGTACTACACGGTGGCCCTCGCCCCGGCGATCGCCGGTCTCGTCGGCACCGGCGGCGCCCTGCTCTGGCACGCCCGCGAGCGCGTCACCGGTCGCCTCGGCCTCGCCGCGATGGTCGGCGGGACCGCGTTCTGGAGCTGGTGCCTGCTGAACGAGGACCCCACCTGGCTCCCCTGGCTGCGCTGGGTGGTGCTGTTCGGCGGACTCCTCGCCGCGGCCGCGATCGTGGTCGGCAGCGTGCCGACCCTCCGCCGCCTGGTCGCCGTGGGCGTCCTCGCCGGCACGCTGTTCGGCCTGACCGGCACCTCCGCCTACGCCCTCGTCACGACCACCGTCGCGCACTCCGGGTCGATCCCGAGCGTCGGTCCGGCGGGCAGCAGCTCCGGTGGGTTCGGTGGCGGTCCCGGTGGTGGCGGCATGCCGGGAGGCACGGCAGGCCCCGGCGGATCGGCCGCCGGTTCCGAGACCGACGGGTCCGACGGCGCGGGCAGCTCCGGCACCCAGCAGGGTCCCGGTGGCCAGCCGCCGACCGGCGCGATGCCGACGATGCCCGGCGGCGCGACCGGCGAGGGCACGTCCGGCCAGGGCGCCAGCGGCGAGGGCACCACCGGCGAGGGCACGAGCGACCAGGGCACCACCGGCGAGGACGGCCGGACGGGCGGCGGCACGGGCGGCGAGGGGGCGACGACCTCCGCGGCGCTCACGAAGCTCCTCGCGGCGACGGACACGACGTGGTCCGCCGCGGTGAACGGTTCCCAGTCGGCCGCGCAGCTCGAACTTGACTCCGACACCGCGGTGATGGCGATCGGCGGCTGGTCGAGCGACCCGACCCCGACCCTCGCCGAGTTCAAGGCGCTCGTCGCCGAGGGCAAGGTCAGCTACTACATCAGCTCGGGGAGCCGCGGCGGGATGGGCGGCGGCTCGTCCACCGCATCGGCGATCCAGGAGTGGGTGGCGGCGAACTACGACAGCACCACCGTCGGCGGGTCGACGGTCTACGACCTGACCACCGCGAAGTGATGCACGACGAGGGCCCGGATAGGCTCGCCGACATGGCCGACCGAGCACTGCGGCGGACCGACGGCTCACCCGTCCGGGTCCTCGTCGTCGACGACGAGCACGCGCTCGCCGAGGCCGTCGCCCTCGCGTTCACGGGCGACGGCTGGGCCGTGCGCACCGTGCACCGGGGCCGCGACGTGCTCTTCGCCGCCCGGGAGTTCCTGCCGGACGTGGTCGTGCTCGACGTGATGCTGCCGGACATCGACGGGTTCGAGGTCCTCGAGCGCCTCCGCGACGGCCGGGACCCGGTCCGCGTGCTGTTCCTCACCGCGCGGGACGCCCCCGAGGACCGGCTCGCCGGGCTGACGGGCGGCGGCGACGACTACCTGACCAAGCCCTTCGGCATCGACGAGCTGCTGGTCCGGGCGCGCATCCTCGCCCGCACCGCACCCCAGGTCGTCGCGGCGCCCGGCTCGTCGGCGGTCGTCGTCGGCGACCTCCGGCTCGACGAGGAGGACCGCTCCGTCCGCCGCGGGGACGAGCCGGTCGACCTCACGCCGACCGAGTACGAGCTGCTCCGGCACCTCGCCCGCAACGCGAACCGGGTGCTCTCCCGCGAGCAGATCCTGGCGAGCGTCTGGGGCATGGACTTCGGCACGTCCTCGAACCTGGTCGATATGTACGTCTCGTACCTGCGGAAGAAGCTCGACGCCGGACGCGAGCCGATGCTGCAGACGGTCCGCGGGGCCGGCTACGTGCTGCGGCCGACGACGTGAGCGGTCCCGCGGAGCCGACCCGTGCCTCCCGGCCGGTCCGCACCCCGTCGCTGCGGTGGCGGATCGTGGGGGCCGTGGCGCTCCTGCTCGTCGTGACGAACGTCGTCGTCGGCGCGGTCACCGTCGTCGCCTACCGGGAGTACCTGGTCGGGCGGCTCGACGCCGAGCTGGCGACGGCCGCGGGGCGGACGCCCGGCGGCCGCGACGGCGAGCGGCCGAGCGGACCGCCGCCGGGGTCGGACGGGACGTCGTCGGCACGGCCCGACCCGGACAACACCTTCATCGGCGCGCCCGGGCAGGCTGCCGACACGGTGGTGGCCATCTTCCGGGACGGCGACGCAGTGCTGGCGGGGTACACCGACGACGAGGGGCGGCAGCACGCACTGACCACCGCGCAGCGACGACAGCTCGCCGCCGTGGCAGCCGACGGCGAGCCCGTGACGGTGACGCTCGGGTCGCTCGGCTCGTACCGGGCGCAGGCGGTCGGCGACGACGGCGACGTGTTCGTGACCGCCCTGCCGCTCGGGAACCTCGACGCCGGCATCGTGCGACTGGTCGTCGTGGTCGGGAGCGTCACGCTCCTCGCACTGGTCGTCGCGGCCTGGGCGCTGACCCTGACGGTCCGTCGGTCGCTGCGCCCGCTCGAGCGCGTGGCGTCGGTCGCGTCGAGCGTCACCGACCTGGACCTCGAGCGCGGGGACCCGGACATCGCGGCCCGCGTCGCGCCGGCGGACCTCGTCGTGAACCGCGAGGTCGGACAGGTCGGCTCGGCCCTGAACCGGCTGCTCGGGCACGTCGCCCGGGCACTGACCGTCCGACGGGACGCCGAGCGCGGGATGCGGACCTTCGTCGCCGACGCCTCGCACGAGCTGCGCACGCCGATCGCCACCGTCCGGGCCTACGCCGAGCTGTCCCGGACCACCGACGACATCGACGACCTGCACCGCAACGTCGACCGGATCGGCCGCGAGGCCCGGCGCATGGGCGACCTCGTCGAGGAGCTCCTGCTGCTCGCCCGGCTGGACGCAACCGCGCTGGCCGCCGGACCTGACCCCGTGCGCGAGGTCGTCGACCTGACCGCGACGGTCGTCGAGGCCACCGTGGACGCCCGGGCCACGGCGCCGGGACACCGGTGGACGCTGCAGCTCGCGGACGACCACCCGGTCGCGGTGTCCGGCGACCCCGGGCAGCTGCGGCGCGTGGTGACGAACCTGCTGTCGAACGCGCGGACGCACACCCCCGAGGGCACGACGGTCGTGGTCTCGCTCCAGCAGGTCGCGCTGCAGCAGGACTCGCTGCAGCACGACTCCGGCGGCGTTCCGCTCGTGCGGCTCGTGGTCGCGAACGACGGGCCGCCGATCGACGCGGACGTCCTGCCGACGCTGTTCGACCGGTTCACCAGGGGGTCGGCGTCCCGGACGCGGGAGCACGGGACGAGCGGCCTCGGGCTCGCGATCGTGCGCGCGGTCGTCGAGGCGCACGGCGGCACGGTGCGGGTCGTCTCCGAGCCGGGGCGCACGGCGTTCACGGTGGAGCTGCCGGTCCGCCCCGCGTCCTGACCGATCCGGTCGTCCGTCGTCCTGACCGTTCCGGTCCGCCGCTCCGGTCTGCCGCTCCGGCGGGTACGCTGCGGGCACGAGCGGAGGGCGGACGCGATGGACAACCGGTACGACCGCCTGCCGGAGCACCCCCGGCCGGAGGACCTCGTGGTCGAGGTCCCGGCGTTCGAGGACGACCGCCCGCAGCCCGAGCCGGAGCCGCCCGCCGGCGCTCCCGAGCTCGTCGCGGCGACGCGCTTCGCGCAGGCCTCGCACGAGCCACCGACCATCCGCCGGACCCAGATGCGCGCGGGCGCCTGGATCGCGGGCGTCCCGATCGCGGCGCTCGCGGTCGTCGCGGTGGTGCAGGTGCTGCTCGGCCTCGGCGACTGAGCCGGGCGCCGCTTCTTACGCACGGCACAGGGTGCTGCTGCGGTCCGCATCGGAGCGCTGCCGAGCCTGATCGGCATGACGGACTCGGACCAGACCCTCGACATCGACATCGTGGTGCCCTGCCACGACGAGCAGGACACGCTCGCCGCACACGTCCGGCGCCTGCACCAGTTCTGCCGGACCTCGTTGCAGCACTCGTGGCGGATCACGATCGCGGACAACGCCTCGACCGACGACACCGCGCGCATCGCCGACGACCTCGCGGCCATGCTGCCCGAGGTGCACGCGGTGCACCTGGCCCGCAAAGGACGTGGGCGCGCGCTCAAGGCGGTGTGGGGCGACTCCCCCGCCGCGGTGCTCGTGTACGTGGACGAGGACCTGTCGACGGACCTCGCGGCACTCGAGCCCCTCGTCGCGCCGCTGCTGTCCGGCCACTCCGACGTGGCGATCGGCACGCGGCTGGTCGGGTCCTCCCGCGTGGTCCGGGGCGGCAAGCGCGAGTTCATCTCCCGCTCGTACAACCTGCTCCTCCGCAGCACCATGGGGGTCTCGTTCTCCGACGCGCAGTGCGGGTTCAAGGCCGTCACCCGAGAGGCCGCGGAGCACCTGCTGCCGCTCTGCGAGGACGACGCCTGGTTCTTCGACACCGAGCTGCTCGTGCTCGCGGAGCACGCGGGGCTGCGCATCCACGAGGTCCCGGTCGACTGGATCGACGACGTGAACTCCTCGGTGCACATCGCCTCGACCGCGACCGAGGACCTCAAGGGCATGTGGCGGGTCTCGCGTGGCCTGGCCACCGGACGCATCCCGATCGCCCCGGTGTACGACGCGATCGGCCGGCGTCCGTTCAGCACGCCGCACGTGGGGATCCTCGGACAGGTGCTGCGGTTCGGCACGATCGGGGTCCTCTCCACGCTGGCCTTCGCGCTGCTGTACGCGCTGTTCCGCCCGGCGATCGGCGCGCAGACCGCGGACTTCCTGACGCTCCTGGTGACGGCGATCGGCAACACCGCGCTCAACCGGCGGTTCACGTTCGGCGTGCGCGGCCGTGCCGGTGCCGGTCGACACCACGTGCAGGGGCTCGTCGTGTTCGGGATCGCCTGGGCGATCACGTCCGGGTCGCTCGTGGTGCTGCACGCGACGACGCCCGGGGCGTCGCACGGGGCCGAGGTGCTCGTGCTCACGGGGGCGAACCTCGTCGCGACCGGGGTCCGGTTCGTGCTCTTCAAGGCGTGGGTGTTCCGCACGCGGCGTCGCCCCGTGCTCGTGCGGCCGGGCGACGCACCCGCGCCCGCGCCCGCAGCCGCGCCCGCAACCGGCGACGAGCGGCAGGTCGTGGAGGAACGCACGAACTGACCGTCCCGCCCGCGGAACGCAACGTCGGCGGTTCCTCGCAGCGGTATGTCGCTGCGAGGAACCGCCGACGTTGCGTCTTGCGGAACCGGAAGCGGAACCGGCACCAGCACCGGCCGGCAGCAGCACCCAGCCGGCCGCCGCCCGCCCGCCGGACCCGACCCGTGCCTCCCGTCCGGTCGGTCTGTTGCGTGCGCGGTATACCAACCCGTAGCATCGCCCTACCGCACCACCCCACAGGGCCCGGCCACCATCCGACGGTCTGCCCGCGGCGAGCGCTCCACCGATGCAGCCTGGCCGACCGCTGCCGGCACTCGCTCCACTGGACCCGCTCGTGAACCCCTCCCCCTTCGGCCTGTACGACCCTGCTCGCGAATCGAGCGACTGCGGCGTCGGCTTCATCACCCGTCTCGACGGGACCCCGAGCCACGACGTCCTGGTGAAGGGCGACGAGGCACTGTGCGCGATCCCCCACCGCGGCGGGAAGTCCGCCGAGGGCGTCGGTGACGGCGCGGGCGTGAGCATCGACCTGTCGGTGGAGTTCTTCAGCGCGATCACCGGCCAGACCCTGCGCGCCGGACACTTCGGCGTCGCGAACTGCTTCGTGCCGACCGACCCCGACGAGCGTGCCGACGCCGAACGCCTCGTGACGGCGGAGCTGGCCGAGCAGGGCTTCGAGCTGCTCCTGGTCCGCGACGTCCCGGTCGACCACGGCGTCGCCCGTCCGGAGGCCGAGCAGTACCAGCTGCCGATCGTGCAGTGGGTCTTCCGCGCCCCGGAGTCCTGGTCCCGCGCCGACGTCGACACCGCGGCGAACCGCGCGCTCCTCGCGATCGAGGCCGTGTCCTACGCCCGCGCCGCCGAGGAGCACGCTCCGCACGCGGCCCTGTACCCGCTGTCGCTCAGCGCCCGGACCCAGGTGCTGAAGGGCCGGCTGAACTCGGGCGAGGTGATCGGGTACTTCACCGACCTGCGTGACCCGCGGCACTCGGTCCGGACGCTGTACTTCCACACCCGGTTCTCGACGAACACCGAGCCGCACCCGACGATGGCCCAGCCGTTCCGCCTGATGGCGCACAACGGCGAGCTGAACACCGACCGCAAGAACCGGCTGTCCGACGAGGCCTCGGCCCGCGCCCGCACGCGCAGCATCGTCCGGCCGCCAGGGCAGTCGGACTCGAGCCGGCTCGACCAGACCCTGCAGAGCCGGGTGTTCGACGACGGCCTGGACCTGGTCGAGGCCGTCGTGACGCTCATGCCCCCGGCGTGGGAGAACGACCGCACGCTCACCCCGGCGGTGCGCGACATGCTCGAGTACCACTCGCTGTACGAGGAGAAGAACGACGGTCCCGCCGCCGTCATCTTCAGCGACGGCGACGTGGTCGGCGCCCGCCTCGACCGGCTCGGCCTCCGGCCGCTCCGCACGGTGCAGACCGCCGAGTACCTGATGGTCGCGTCGGAGTCCGGCCAGGTGGCGTTCGCCGCGGACGAGGTCGTGCACCGCGGCCGGATCGAGGCCGGCGGCATGCTCGTCGTCGACCACCGCACGGGTTCGGTGCTGCGCACGCGCGAGGCCCTCGAGCTGCTCGCCGCCCGCAGGCCCTTCGGCGCGCTGCTCGACGCCGCCCGGGTGGAGCTCGACGCCCTGCCCGCGCCCGCGTACGAGCGCGGCACGAGCACGCTCGGCTACGACGGGGACCTGTCGCTCGCCGGGCGCTACGTCGCGTACTCGCTGAACCAGGAGAGCTTCCGGTTCATGCTCGACCCGATGCTCGCGAACGGCTCGGAGCGCATCTCGGCGATGGGCTACGGCAACGCGATCAACGCCCTGAGCGACACCGAGGGCGGCATGGCGAAGTACTTCTCGCAGCGCTTCGCCCAGGTGACGAACCCGCCGCTCGACTCGATCCGCGAGGCCGACGGCATGTCGATGCGCGTGGCCCTCGGCGCCAAGCTCGACGCCCACACGCACGCGGCCGCTGATGGACACACCAGCGCGCAGGCTGAGGCCGACGCCAGCACTGCCGCCGTCCCGACCCGCCAGATCGTCGTGCAGTCCCCCGTGCTCGGCCACCTCGACATGGTCCGCCTGCGCGACCAGGACGTCGTCCCGCTCGAGCGCTTCGACATGCTCTACGTGCCCGTCGTCGACGACGAGCACGTCAACGCCGACGCCGTCCGCTCCGCCGTCGAGGCCCTGTGCGACCGGGTCGAGGCGTTCGCGCGCACCACGGGCGGCATCGCGGTCCTGACCGACCGCGCGGTGTCCTCGACCCGCGCACCGCTCCCGGTGATCCTGGCGGTCGCGGCCGTGAACCAGCGGCTCATCGAGACCGGCCTGCGCCTGCGCCTGTCGATCGTCGCCGAGTCCGGCCAGCTGCCGTCGTCGCACCACGTGGCCACGGCGCTCGGCTTCGGTGCGTCGGCGGTCTACAGCCTGTCGGCCCGGCTCCGTGCCGAGGAGCAGTACCCCGCCGAGGCCGCCCCCGCCGGCGAGGTCACCGCGACCGACCTGGCCCTGCGGCGCTTCCGGAAGGCGGCGGAGAAGGCCCTCGCGAAGACGATGGGCCGCGTCGGCCTGTGCACCGCGGAGAGCTACATCGGCGGCGCGTTCTTCGAGCCGAACTACCTGGACACCGGGGACGACCTGTTCGCCCGGGTGTTCCCGTACATGCAGGCCCCGGTCGGCGGTGTCGGCTTCACCCGCATCGCACAGGCCGCGACGGAGTGGCACGAGCGCGCCCGCTCGGTCGCGACCGAGGCCCAGGTCCCGCTGCTCGGTCTGTTCAAGGAGCGCTCCGACGGCGCCGGGCACTCGTTCGGCGTCGCGAGCGTCCGCGGCTTCGGCGGGATGACCGAGGAGCGCCCGGCCTTCGAGCGTGCCGGCGACTCAGAGGCGCTCCGCCTGCTCACCCTCGGCCAGCTCGACGACGCCTTCGGCATCACCGACAGCGCGTACCGGGGCACCGGCTACGACCGGCTGAGCGACGCCGAGGTCGACGCGCACCGCATCACGCCCGGCTACGTGTCGTTCCTGCAGACCACCCACGACGAGCGGTCCCGCCGCCCCGCCGCGCTCCGCGACGTGCTCGCGCTGCCCGCGGACGTCACGGGCATCGACGAGGCCGAGGACTTCGCACGCGAGCTCGGCCGGTTCTCGACGACCGGCAACGCCAGCATCACGGTGCGCGGCCTGTCCGGCTCGCGGCCCGCCTCGCCCGACGGACTGCCGGGAGGCACGACCCGGTTCCGCCTGGAGCTCACGTCGACGGGACCCACGGGTTCCGCACGCCACCTGGCCCTCGCGGACGGGCTCGCCCTGCTGCACCCCGGCCAGGTGGACGTCGACGCCGTCGACGACGACCAGGTGACGCTCCGCGCCACCGGCGCCGCCGCCGCGCTCCTCGCGCTGCTGCAGGCGGCCCCGGCGAGCGTGGACCTCGACCGGGTGCAGCCCGCGCACGAGATCACCCGCACGCTCGCGTCCGGGGCGATGAGCCACGGCGCCCTCGTCGCCACCGCGCACGAGGCCGTCGCGCACGGCACGAACATGGTCGGCGGCATGTCGAACTCGGGCGAGGGCGGCGAGCACCACTCCCGCTACGGGACGATCCGCGGCTCGAAGATCAAGCAGTTCGCCTCGGGGCGGTTCGGCATCTGGGCGGGCTACCTGGCCGACCCGATGCTCGAGGAGCTCGAGATCAAGATCGGCCAGGGCGCCAAGCCCGGCGAGGGCGGTCAGCTGCCCGCGCCGAAGGTCACGGTGGACATCGCCGCCGCACGCGGAGGCACGCCCGGCGTCGAGCTCATCTCGCCGCCGCCGCACCACGACACGTACTCGATCGAGGACCTCGCGCAGCTCATCCACGACTGCAAGGCCGCCCGCGTCCGGGTCGTCGTGAAGCTCGTGTCCTCCGAGGGCATCGGGACGATCGCCGTCGGCGTCGCGAAGGCCGGCGCGGACGTCATCAACGTCGCGGGGAACACCGGCGGGACGGGTGCCGCGGCGGTCACGAGCCTGAAGTACGCGGGCCGCTCCGCGGAGATCGGCGTCGCCGAGGTGCACCAGGCCCTCGTCGCGAACGGCCTGCGGCAGAAGGTCACGCTCCGCTGCTCCGGCGCCCACCAGACCGGATCGGACGTCGTCACGAGCGCGCTGCTCGGCGGCGACTCGTTCGAGTTCGGCACGACCGCGCTCATGATGCTCGGCTGCGTCATGGCGAAGAACTGCAACGTGAAGTGCCCCGCCGGCCTGACCACGAACGCCGAGGCGTTCGAGGGCGACCCGCGTGCGCTCGCGCAGTACCTGCTCAACATCGCGCACGACGTTCGGCAGATCCTCGCGCGCCTCGGGCTGCGGTCGCTCCGCGAGGCCCGGGGGCGCACCGACCTGCTGCAGCTGCTCGACCACCCGGCGAGCGTCGGCCGGCTCGACGTGCGGGACCTCCTGGCGCAGGTGCCGGAGAAGGTCGTCGCAGACCCGGAGTACCTCGAGAAGGACTACCGGACCGACGACGCGCTCATCGCCCAGGTGCGTTCGGCGCTCGTCGACGGACACGAGCACACGCTCGTGGTCGACGGCGTCGTCCTCGGCAACGCGGACAAGTCCGTCGGCGGCCAGCTCGGCATCGACCTCGAGCGGATCCTGAACCACGAGCTCCGCGGGGCCGACCTGTCCGGGCACCCGGCGATCGCCGAGGACGACCGCGGTCGCCGTCGGCTGGTCGACGGCGCCCTGACGATCCGCACGAGCGGGTCCGCGGGGCAGTCCTACGGGGTGTTCACGAACGACGGCACGACGCTCGACCACACCGGCACCGCGAACGACGGCGTCGGCAAGAGCCAGTCCGGCGGCCGGATCGTCGTCCGCGCGCCGGGCGGCGGCAGTGCCGAGCGCGGCGGCAACGTCCTCGTCGGCAACTTCGCGCTGTTCGGCGCCACGGGCGGCCGGACGTTCGTCGAGGGCGAGGCCGGCGACCGCTTCGCCGTGCGCAACTCCGGGGCGACCGCGGTCGTCGAGGGCCTCGGCGACTTCGGCTGCGAGTACATGACCGGCGGTGCCGTGCTCAACCTCGGCGGCTTCGGCAAGGGGCTCGGGAACGGCATGTCCGGCGGCTTCCTGTACCAGTACGACCCCTCGGGGCAGGTGACCGAGCGCGCGAGCACCGACTCGCTCCTGGTGTTCCCCGTCACGGAGACCGGGCGCGGGGCGTTCCACGAGGCGGCCGCGAAGCTCCTGCTCGAGTGGCACCTCGAGGCGACGGGCTCGGCGCTCGCCGAGCGGCTGCTCGCGGCGTGGGAGACCACCCGCGACCACGTGTACGTCGGCATGCCGCGGGCGCTCCTGCTCAGCCAGGACGCCGACGAGATCCTCGCCGCCGCGACCCGACCGGAGCTCCTCGACGAGCTCGCGACCTCGGTCGCGACGGACAAGCTCCGCGCGTTCAAGACGGACTACCGCGACCGGCGCACCGTGCTCGACGGCCGCGCTCCCGCGCTCGGCGACCAGGGCGAAGACACGTTCGCGCTCCTGTCGTCGTACACGGTGCTCGGCGTCGCCCAGGACGTGGCGCAGGAGCGCGTCCCCGGTGCCGCGGCGGGCGACCCCCGGGTCACCGAGGCGGTCCGCAACCTCGTCCTGACCGAGGACTTCCAGGTCAAGCAGCGGGTCGTGAAGTACCTGCGCCGCACGCTCGAGTCCTTCGCGGACGACGAGCTCGCGACGCTCATCGCGACGAAGCGGCTCGACGACGCCAAGCGTGCGCTCGCGCAGCGGAACAACCGCAGCTCGGACGCACCGGGGACCACGGGGTGGATGATGCACCAGACCGCCAAGAACGCCGGCCGACGCCGAGCCGCACGGTTCGACGAGCTGCTCGCCACCGCGGCGCTCGAGGACATCGCCCGCCGCGCGCCGCTCGCCCCGGTCGAGGCGGTGACGGCATGACGACCATGCCCCCGACCGGGTCGCTCATCCCCGTCGACGCCCCGTTCTCGGCCGCGCAGGAGTCCTGGCTCGCCGGGTTCATCGCGGGCATCGCCGCCGCGGGGAAGAAGGCCGCCCCGGCAGCGCCGACCACGACGATCGACGTGCTGTTCGGCACGCAGACCGGCAACGCGGAGCTCCTCGCCGAGGACCTCGTCGCCGGCGCGACCGCCAGGGGCCTGGGCGGTCGGGCGACCCCGCTCGACGCCGTCACCCCGGAGCAGCTCGCCGGCATGACGCACGTGCTCGTCGTCACCTCGACGTACGGCGAGGGCGAGATGCCCGACAACGCCGGCCTGTTCTGGGAGGCGCTGCAGTCCCCCGCGGTCCCCCGTCTCGAGGGCGTGCAGTACGCGGTGCTCGGGCTCGGCGACACAAGCTACGACGAGTTCTGCCAGGCCGGGAAGCTCCTGGACCTGCGGTTCGAGCAGCTCGGCGCGGCCCGCGTGCACGACCGGGTGGACTGCGACGTCGACTACGAGGACCCGGCCGCCCTCTGGAGCGCCGCCGTCCTCGACCGGATCGCCGCCCAGGCCGGCGTCGCCGCGACGGGCGGGACCACCGCTGCCGGGGCCGCGCCGACGGCGACCGCAACCGGCGGAGCGGGCGCGGGTCGTGCCTCCCGGCCGGGCGCGCAGTGGACCAAGCGCACCCCGTACCGGGCGCCGCTCGTCGTGAACCGGGTGCTCAGCGCGCCGCGGAGCGCGAAGGAGATCCGGCACCTGGAGTTCGACCTCGGCGATTCCGGGATCACGTACGCGGCCGGCGACGCGCTGGCCGTGGTGCCGCACAACGACCCGGCGCTCGTCGACCAGCTGCTCCAGCACCTCGGCGCGGACGGTGCGGCGGACGTCGACGGCCGACCGCTCGCCGAGGTCCTGCGCGTCGAGCGCGAGATCCGGACGCCGTCGAAGGACCTCGTCGCCGACCTGGTGCAGCGTGCGCCCGCGTCGGAGCTCGCCGCGGTCGTGGCGCACGGCGACAAGCAGGAGCTCGACCGGTGGCTGTGGGGGCGGGACGTCCTCGACCTGCTCGTGGACGCCGGACCCGCGGCGCCGTCGCTCGACGAGCTGCTGCCGAACCTCCGCGGCCTGCAGGCACGGCAGTACTCGATCTCGTCGAGCCCGCTCGCCCACCCCGGCCGCGTGCACCTGACCGTCGCGAGCGTCCGGTACGGGGACACCCGACGCACCCACCACGGCGTCGCGTCCACGTACCTGGCGGACCGGGTGCAGGCGGACGGCGAGGTCGGCGTGTACCTACAGCCGAACGCCGCGTTCGGGGTACCGGCCGACGGCGACGCCCCGATGGTGATGATCGGGCCCGGGACCGGGATCGCCCCGTTCCGCGGGTTCCTGCACGAGCGGGCGGCCGCCGGGGCGACCGGGCGCAACTGGCTGTTCTTCGGCGACCAGCACCGCGACACGGACTTCGTCTACGAGGACGAGCTCACCGCGTTCCGGGAGTCCGGCGTGCTCGACCGGCTCGACCTGGCGTTCTCACGCGACCAGGCCGAGAAGGTCTACGTGCAGACCCGGATGCGGGAGCAGGCCGTCGAGCTGTACCGGTGGCTCGAGGACGGCGCGTTCGTGTACGTGTGCGGCGACGCGTCGCGGATGGCGAAGGACGTCGAGCAGGCGCTGCTCGACGTCGTCGCCGAGCAGCGGGGCCGGGGCACCGACGACGCGCTCGGGTACCTGGCCGACCTGCGGCGCGCGAAGCGGTACGTCCGCGACGTCTACTGACCCGCGCGCCGGGTGCCGATCCGCGCGTGGAAGGCGCTTCCGCGCGTCGGGTGCCGTTCCGCTCGTAGGAGGCCGTTCCTTCCGGCCTCCGACGCGCGGATCGGCATCCCAGGACGGAGGCGATGGGAAGGATCGCTCACGCGACCGGCTGACGGACGGGAGGCCCGTGGCGGCACCGGCACGGGCCTCCCGTCCGTCCCCGGGTCACCACCCGATCAGCGCGACGCGGTGCAGCGCCCTCAGCGCGCGGGCAGCCCCGCGATCCACCCGGCGACCTGCGCGTCGAACCACGCCGCGTCGAGGTTCCGCTCCCACGCGTGCTCGGCCGAGCCGCTGACCACCAGGGTCACCCGGTCGGGCTCCCCCGCGGCGAACTGCTGGCTCACGGCGAACGGCACGGTGCGGTCCCCGTCGGAGTGCACGAGCAGCGTCGGCGGCAGGGGCGGCGGGACCCGGAGCCACGACAGCGCCCGGACGTCGACGGGCGCCCGGAGCCCGACCACGCGGTGCAGCAGCGGCGTGCGCATCGCCGCGAGGGCCGCGGAGACGACGAACCCGGGCACCGGGGTGCGGGCCGCCTGAAAGCGGACGGCCGCCTCCCAGTCGAGCGCCGGCGCCACGAGCAGCACGCCCGTGACCAGGTCGCGGTGGGCCGAGCGCAGCAGCAGCTCGTGGGTGATCGTGGCGCCCATCGACCAGCCGACCAGGACGATCCGCCGAGCACCGTTCGCGACCGCGTGGTCGAGGGCTGCCTCGACGTCGACCCACTCCCGGGCACCGAGGTGGGACGCGCGTCCCTCCCACGGCGCCTCACCGTCTCCGCGGAACGATGGCACGATCGAGGTCCAGCCGGCCTCGAGCGCCGCCGGGACGGTCCGGAGCGCGGTCACCCGGGTCGTCCGGATGCCGTGCACGTGGACGGCCCACGTGGCCGCGGCGTCGTCGTCGGGGCGGGCGGGGCGCACCACCCACGCGGGTGCCGCGCCGAGCGGGGTCGGGATCGACACCTCGGACCAGTCGACCTCCATCGCGGCGGGGTCGGGGTGCACGTGACCGCTCCACCGGATGCGGGCGGACACCGCGCCGGTCGTCCGGACCACGGCGCGGCGGACGGTGCCGGCGGCCTCGTCGACCTCGAGCACCGGCCCGACCGTGGTGTGTCCGTCGCCCTCGTGCCACAGGCCGTACTCCCCCGGCCGCAGCGTGTCGGCGGTCAGGGGCAGCTGCACCGAGTCGGCGTCCGCGTCGAGCACCGGCGTCCACCGGTGCCGCCCGGGCAGGACGATCTTGCCGACCACCGCACGGACGGCCAGCAGCCCGCCGACCACCACGAGCACCACCAGGGCGACGAGCGCCCACACCACGACCGTCATGCCGTCATCCTCCGAGGTTCCGAGCGAGCAGCCGCTCCGCCGACCGCACGTGCGCGAGCTCGCCCGGGTCGATCGTCCGTCCCTGCACCTCGGCGTCGCGGATCGCGATGACGAGGTCGTACGTCCGCACCCGCAGGTCGGCACGGCGGTCGACGGGCCGCAGACCGTGGTGTCGGACGACGCGGGCGAGCCGACGGTGGTGCCGGCCGAGCCGCAGGTCGCGGACCCACCGGCGCACCGTGAACGAGGCCATCCCGACGACGACGAGCACGATGCCGAGGTAGAAGGGCGGGTCGAACGCGAACCGCAACGCGTCGCGGACGCCGGGGGTGGCCAGGCCGAGGTGGTCGGCCGTCAGCGACACGATCTCCTCGACGCTGGCCAGGGTGACGAGGACGAGTCCGACCCGGAAGACCCCGAGTGCCCCGCGCCCGGTCGGCATCCCGCGCACGAGCGTCGTCACCGTGATCGCGGCCACGCAGGCCATGTAGACCGAGGCGTAGAGCCACATCGCGGTCTGGTCGATGCCGAGCACGATGAAGTGGAACGCGGTCGTGCCCCGGTCGGTGATGCAGGCGAACGGGATCGTGAACGCGGTGACCACGGCGAGCAGCGCGAGGGGGTGCGCCAGGACCGGTCGGCGCGGCAGGTCGCCCGTGGACGCGCGGAGCATGAGCCAGAAGGCGGTGGTCGCGCAGACGTTCTGCACGAGGTTGATGAGGTTCGTGCCGCCGAGCCACCCGTCGAGCACGGTCTGCGGCACGACGCTGCCGAGGGTGAGGAGCCCGAGGGCGCCCACCCCGGTCGCCGCCCAGGCCGCGCGACCGCGCGGGTTCCGCCACACCGACGGCGTCCGCGCCACGAAGATGAGGGCCGCGCACCAGAAGGTGGCGGCGTGCAGGGCACCCATCAGCCGTAGGCCCGCTCGTCCGACGACCCCGCGCCGAGCAGGACGGTGGCGACCTCGTACGCGAAGCGCTCCGCGAAGTGCTCGTCGTCGCCGGACACGCGCACGAGCCCGTGCCCGGCAGTCTGCGTCGGGTCGTCCGCGTGCGCCGCGCTCCGGCCGTCGACGTCCCGCTGGCACACGTTCGTCCCCGCGGCGAGCGACGCGACCGACGCGGGCGTCGGCGCCCCGGCGTCGCCGTGCAGCAGGTGCCCGAGTTCGTGCAGCACGCAGTGCATGCGGTACAGGGGCGGCACGGCGGCGGGGACGAGCACGAGGTTCTCGTGCGGCGCCTGCGAGACGAGTGCGGTGAGGCTGCCCCACGACGGGCCGTCCACGTCGACGACGCGGGTCGGCGTGCCGACCGTGCGGGCGACCGCGGCCACGACGTCGTCGAGACGCGGGTCGGCCGGCAGCGTGCGCACGAGGTCGGCGACCACCGTCGTCACGTTCCGCCCTGCCATCGACTCCCCCTCGTCCCGCGGACAGCCTACCGGCCCGGATCCACGCGTCGGGCGGTGCGGTCCCGGCGACGGCGCGCGCGGTCGCGGGGTGACCGGACGACGGACGGGAGGATCGTGGCGGGCCCGCCACGGTCCTCCCGTCCGCGTCCTGGCGGGCCGGACCCGCTCAGTCCTGCGCGACCGCCTCGTAGTGGCGCGCGCCACCGCGCACCCCGGCGAACCGGTACGGACCGGCGGTGACCCGGGGACGCTCGACGTCCTCGCTGGTGGCGGCGCCGCCGGCGTGCAGCGCGCGGTACTCGTCGACCGTCAGCCGGACGCGCGCATCGAGCACCGCGCGCACGCGACCCTCGCGGCGGTGCGACCGGTAGTCCGGCTGCACGATGCCCGTCATGAGCTCGCCGACGCTGCCGGAGCCGTAGCTGAACATCGCGATGCGCTGCCCGCCGAGCTCGTCGTCCAGGTCGAGGAGTGCCGCGAGACCGATCCAGATCGACGCCGTGTAGGTGTTGCCGGTCTCCCGGTTGTAGGTGAAGCCGATCGCGAGCTCGGACTCGTCGAAGGGCTCCCCGACGTGCTGCGTCAGCTTCCGGTGCGCCTTGAGGGCCATCTTCGTGAACGGCTGGTGGTGCACGAAGCGGGTGATGTCGGCGTACGCGGGACCGCCCTGCGCGGCGAGGTCGTCCCACGCGCCGACGAAGGCGTCGACGTACGCGCTCACCGAGAGCCGCCCGTCGACGAGCGCCGTGGAGCGGTCGTTCGGACGCCAGAAGTCGTCGACGTCGGCGGTGAAGACACCGGCGGCCGGCTCGAGCTCGACGAGGTCCGGATCCGCGGACACCAGGATCGCGGCGGCACCGGCGCCCTGCGTGGGCTCCGCGGCGGTGTCCACGTCGTACCGCGCGACGTCGGCGGCGATCACGAGCACCCGCTCGTGCGGGGCGCGCGCGACGATGCCGAGCGCGAGCTGCACGGCCGCGGTCCCGCCGTAGCAGGCCTGCTTGAGCTCGACGACGCGCACCGACTGCGGCAGGCCGAGCAGCCCGTGCACGAAGACGCCGGCGGCCTTGGACTGGTCGACGCCGGACTCGGTGGCGAACAGCACCGTGCGGATGCCCTCGACGCCGTGGCGGTCGATGACCTCCTTGGCGGCGGCGGCCCCCATCGTGACGATGTCCTCGTCGGGCGCGGGCACGCTGAACGCGTCCTGGCCGATGCCGACGTGGTACTTCGCGGGGTCGACACCCAGGCGCTCGGCGAGGTCGTCGAGCTCCAGCACGTGGTGGCCGGTGGCGATCGCGATGTCGTGGATGCCGATGCTCAGCGGCTGCTGCGCGGTCATGCTGCACCTCCTGCAGGCCGGGAGCCCCGGCGTTCCATGGCGACGTGGGCCGCCATCAGTTCTCCGGGGTTCGTCTGGGCGGCGAGCAGGGAGAGCTCACCGCAGAGGACCGTGGCGGCGCACAGGGCCGCCAGGCGTCGGGCGTTCGCGCCGGGTTCGCGCTCCTCGCGGCAGCCGAGCCGCACGAGCGCGTCCTCGACGACCGGCAGGTCGCCGCCCTTGCCGTTGCCGACCGTGCCGACGATCAGGTGCGGCAGCGCGGTCGAGAAGTACAGGTCGTCGCCGCGGGCCTCGGCGTAGGTGATGCCCTGCGAGCCCTCGACGATGTTCGCGGCGTCCTGCCCGGTGGCCAGGTAGAAGCCGAGGAGCATGTTCGCGTAGTGCGCGTTCGCGGAGCGCAGGGCACCGGCGATCGTCGACCCGACGAGGTTCTTCGCGACGTTGAGCTCGGCGATGCGCGCAGCACTCGACCGGAGCCGCTTCTCGACGACCTCGCCCGGGATGACGATCTCGGCGATGGTGTTCCGGCCGCGCCCGCGGATGCCGTTCACCGCGGTGGCCTTCTTGTCGGTGCAGAAGTTGCCCGAGACGCTGACGTACCGCAGGCCCGGCTCCCACGCGAGGATCGCCGGCAGCAGCTTGTCCGCAGCCTGCGTGACCATGTTGTGTCCCGAGGCGTCGCCCGTGGTGAACGCGAAGCGCAGGAACAGCAGGTCGCCGACGATCTCCGGGTGCACCTCGATCAGCTTCGCGAACCGGCTCTGCCCGGCGACGAGCTGCTCGAGCTCGTCCTGGCGCGCCAGGATCCGCCCCGCGGCGATGTGCGCGGCGGCGGCGCTGTCGGCCTTCACGACGACGGAGCGGGTCATGCGCTCGTCGACGACGGTCGCGACGATCCCGCCCTCGACCATCCGCGAGACACGGGCGCCGCGGCCGACGGACGGCCAGAGCGGCGACTCGTACGTCGCGAGCGGCACCTCGTGCTCGCCCTCGACGGCGTTGCCGCTCACGCGGATCGGCCCCACCCACTTCGTGGGGATCGGGGTCAGCAGGTCGGTCATTCGACGCTCCCTTCGGGCGCTTGCACCGCGACGCTGAGGTGTCTGATGTCGTGCGCCTCCCAGGCGCGGTGGATGCCGGCGAGGTCGGTGTCCGCCGGAACGAGCGCGATGCCGCAGTCGCCGCCGCCGGCGCCGGACGGCTTCGCCGCCCCGCCGGCCGCCTCGACCACGTCGCACAGGGTCGCGAGGCGCTCGGTCTCGATCTGCGACCCGACCGACGCGCCGAGCCCCTGCAGGAGCGTGCGGGCGCGTCGCAGGGCGTCGAGCGTCTGCGCCGCGTCACCGGACCGGAGGCCCGTGGTCAGGTCGTCGACGCAGGTCCGGCTCTCGTCGAGGAACGCCGGGTAGCCACCGTTGCGGTGGCGCCGCACGACGTCGACGAGCTTCGTCGTGGACGCGGGCGAACCGGTCCAGCCGACCAGGAGCTCGAGGTCCTTCGGCGCCGGCAGCCGTTCGACGTCGAAGCCGGCCCAGGCGTCCGCGTCGGCCAGGACCTCGGACACCGTCCGGCCGCCGAGCATCCCCGCGAGGCGCTCCCGGTCGGGCGCGCTGTACCGCAGCCACCCGCCGAACGTGCTCGCCGCGAGGTCGCCGCCGGACGCGCGGGGGTTCACCCGGATGGTGGCGAGCAGGGCGACCCGGAAGCGGTCGCGCTGGGACAGGCCGATGCCGTAGAAGCGGTCGAGCGCGCCGACGGTCGCGACGGTCACGGCGGCGGAGGACCCGAGCCCGAACTTCCGGCCGCTGGCGTCGTCGAGCTGGCTCTCGATCCGCAGGTCGTGGAACCGCGGGGCGATCCCCCGCTCGGCGCGGAGCTTCTCGACGAGGTCGATCGTCGCCATCACGTAGTCGTACGGGTGGTGCTCGCGGTCGAGCGCGAGCCCGTCGTCCGCGCGGGTCCAGGTGAGCGGCAGGTGGCCGTACTCCTCGGAGTGCACGCTGCCCGAGCCGTGGCCCTCGGCGACCCGGGCCGTGATGGCGCGGTCGAGGGCGATGAGCACGGACGGCTGCCCGGGCTCGACGACGGCGTACTCGCCCGCGACGAACAGCTTGCCGTGGGCGCGGAACTCGATCACTCGGCGGTCTCCTCCGGTCGGACGGCACCCGCTCCGGGTGCCTCCGTTCCTTCGGAGCGGAGCAGGTGCGCGCCTGGTCCGGTGCCGGACTCGATGACGTCTCCCAGGTCGGCGAGCGCGGCCCCGACGGCGCCGCGGTCCTCGGGCGTGGTGAGCACGACGACGTTCGGGCCGGCGTCGGCCGTGGCGTACGCGGTCAGCCCGTCGGCACGGAGTCCGGCGACGGCGTCGAACACGGCGACGCTGCGGGCGTTCAGGTAGCGGATCGGCGGGAACGCGCCCTCGATGGTGGCGTGCATGCGGAGCGCGTTGCTCTCGGTCAGCTCGCCGATGCGGGCGAAGTCCCCGGCGGCGCACGCGGCGAGCATGTCGTCGACGGTGGCCGTGGTCGACTCGACCCACGCCGGGTAGAACGGCGACGTCGCGATCGTGCGGCGCATCGCCTCGCGCGACCCGATCGCCTTCTCGCCGGCCGAGATCGTCACGACCACCATCGCCATCGGCGGCGCGGGGACGCGTTCGGCGAACGACGCCTGGTCGTCGCCCGCGTGCCACACCGCGACGCCGCCGGGGATCGACCGGGTGGCGGAGCCGGAGCCGCGACGGGCGAGCCGGGACAGGTCGCGCTCGGACAGGTCGAGCCCGTACGCGGCGGCCGCGGCCGTCGCGAGCGCCGCGAAGCCGGACGCGCTCGACGCGAGTCCGGCGCCGGTCGGCACGGTGTTCTCCGACACCACCGCGGCGTGCACGGACGACCCCGCGGCCCGGCGCACGAGGTCGAGGAACTGCTGCACGCGGAGCAGGGCGCCGTCCGGGGCCGCGCCGCCGTTCAGCACGAACGAGTCCGCCGCCGCGGCACCGTCGAGCGTGACGGTGGTGGTCGTCGGGAACACGTCGAGGCCCATGGACACGCTGCCCGTCGCCGGGAGGGCGAGCTGCGCATCGGCCTTGCCCCAGTACTTCACGAGCGCGATGTTGGGGTGCGCGACGGCGGTGGCGGTCATAGGGCGCGGGCTCCGATCGTGGTGGTCCAGGTCTCCGTCGCGCCGGCGGCACGGAGGGCCGTCGCGACGCGGTCGGCGTGCGCGGCGTCGGCGAGGAGCGCGAGGACGCATCCGCCGCGCCCACCGCCGGTGAGCTTCGCGCCGAGGGCGTCCGCACGGCGTGCGGCGTCGACGAGCCGGTCGAGGTCCGCGCTCGACACGTCGAGTTCGGTGAGCAGTCCGTGCGCGGCGTCCATCGTGGCACCGAGGCCCTGTGCGTCGCCGTCCACGAGTGTCCCCCGTGCGCGACGGGCCAGGTCGCCGATCGCCGCGACCACGGCGTCGACGGCCCGCGGGTCGCGGTCGTGCTGCTCCCGCACGGCGGCGACGGCCTCGCGCGTGTGCCCGGGGACGCCGGTGTCGGCGACGACGAACGTGAACGCGGCGCCGAGCGGGACGGGTTCGACGACACCGTCCTCGAACCACACCGGGACGTCGGCGACCACACCGCGGGCGTCGAGCCCGGACGGTCGGCCGTGGGCGACCCGCTCGCACTCCTGCACGAGCTCGTGGTGCTCCTGCGCGTCCAGGGTCCGGCCGAAGACGTCGGCGACGGCGGCCGTGACGGCGGCGGCGACCGCGGCGCTCGACCCCATGCCGCGGGCTGTCGGCACGGCGCTGTCGACGCGGACGTGCAGGTGCTGCCCGGGGGCGCCGAGGTGCCGCAGCGTGGCCGTGACCGCCGTGACGGTCGGCAGCACGGCGGCGGGCGCGGTGTCGAGCGGACCGGTGTGCACGGTGGACTCGAGTGCGCTGCCCGACGTCGACGGCACCGGGGTCGCGGTCGCGGTCACGCGGACGTCCAGGACGGGCAGCACGAGTGCGGGTACGCCGTACACCACGGCGTGCTCGCCGATCAGGATCGTCTTGCCGTGGGAGGACCCGGTCCCGGGGCGGAGGGTGGTGCCCGGGTGCGGGGTCGCGGTGCGGTCGGTGTCGTGGTTGGTCATCGTGGCTCGGGTCAGCCTAACCGGACGCGGGCGGTGCGGGACGTGTGCGCCGGCCGGACGTACCCCCGGACACATCGACCCGGACGCGCACGGGCCGCAGGCGTACATTGTCGTCAGCATGCTGACGATTTCCGTCTGCCGACCACCAGGAGGGCCCGTGCACACCCCGTCCGTCCCCGACCGCCGCCGCTGGGCGGGACTCGTCGTCATCAGCGTCGCGGTCTCCCTGATCATCGTCGACTCGACGATCGTGAACGTCGCGATCCCGAGCATCGTCGCCGACCTGGACATCGACTCGACGCTCGTGCAGTGGGTCCAGGAGAGCTACACCCTGGTGTTCGCCGCGCTGCTGCTCGTGTTCGGCTCGCTCGCCGACCGCTACGGACGGCGGCGCCTGCTGACGATCGGCGTCTCGGTCTTCGTGGCGGCCTCGGTGCTCGCGGCGATCGCCCCGACGGGGGACCTGCTCGTCGCGGCCCGGATCCTGCAGGGCCTGGGCGGCGCGATGGTGCTCCCGACCACGCTGTCGCTCGTCAACGCGACCTTCACCGGGCGTGAGCGTGGCATCGCCTTCGCGGTCTGGGGATCGACCATCGGCGGCATGGTCGCGGTCGGCCCGCTGCTCGGCGGCTGGCTGACGACGGACTTCTCGTGGCGCTGGGCGTTCGGGATCAACGTGCCGCTCGGCATCGCGATCGTCGTCGGTGCGTTCTTCACCGTCCGGGAGTCCCGGGACACCGCACACGCCGGCGGGATCGACGTGGTCGGTGCCGTGCTCAGCGTGCTGACGAGCGCGTCGCTCGTGTTCGGGTTGATCGAGGGGCGGACGTACGGGTGGTGGACACCCGCGGAGCGCTTCCGCGTCGGCGGCTGGGCGTGGCCGGCGGGCACCTCCCCGATCCCGTTCGCCTTCGCGCTGACCATCGTCGCCGGGATCGCCTTCGTCGCCTGGTCCCGACGCCGGCAGCGCTCGGGACGCTCGACCCTGATCGCGCTCGACCTGTTCCGCATCGGGTCGTTCCGGAACGGCTCGATCGCGGCCCTGATCGTGTCGCTCGGCGAGTTCGGGATCGTCCTGTCGCTGCCGCTCTGGCTGCAGAACGTGCTCGGCTACTCGGCACTGCAGACCGGCTTCGTCCTGCTCGCGCTGGCGATCGGCTCGTTCGTGGCGAGCGGGTTCGCGGCGACCGCCGGCCAACGGATCGGCCCGCTCCCCATCGTCCGGATCGGCATCGCCGCGGAGATCGTCGGGGTCGCGGCGATCGGGTTCGTCGTCTCCGCGGACACGCCGTGGTGGGCGGTCGTGCCGTGCCTGTTCGTCTACGGGTTCGGCGTCGGGCTCGCGACCGCACAGCTGACCGGGGTCGTGCTGCAGGACGTCCCGGTGGAGCGCAGCGGCGAGGCTTCCGGCGCCCAGAGCACCGCGCGGCAGATCGGGTCGGCGCTCGGCATCGCGGTGCTCGGGACGGTGCTCTTCACCAGCACGGGCGGACTCGTCCAGCAGCGGCTCGAGGACGCCGGGACCCCGTCCGGCGTCGCGTCCCGGGTGTCCGACGCGGTCGTGACCTCCTCCGGCGGGGCGATCGCCGGCCTCCGGGAGCGCGACGCAGCGACCGCCGACGTCGCCGCCACGGCCTTCAGCGACGGGACCCGTGCCGCAGCGTGGTCCGCCGCCGGGTTCCTCGTGCTCGGCCTGGCCGCGACGCTCCGGCTCCGTCGCCCCGACCCGACCCCGGACGAGCAGCCGACCGCCCGTTCGGCCGCTTCCCCCGCCTGACCCGCCCCTCCCCCGCGAAACGCAACCTCGGCGGTTCCTCGCAGCGGAATGTCGCTGCGAGGAACCGCCCACATTGCGTCTTGCGGAAGCGCAACCCGCCACAGCTCAGCACTGCGCGCAATTGGGTTGTGCACAACTGGGTTGCGTGGCACACTTGGGGGCATGCCGGTGACCGACGAGATGGTGTGCTTCTCGCTCTACGCGGCGTCCCGGGCCACCACCCAGGCGTACCGCGCGCTGCTCGAGCCCTGGGGCCTGACCTACCCGCAGTACCTCGTCCTCGTGACCCTGTGGATCGAAGGCGACCAGACCGTGTCGAGCCTCGGCGAGCACCTGCAGCTCGACTCGGGCACGCTCTCGCCGCTGCTCCGCCGCATGGAGCAGTCCGACCTGGTCCGCCGCGAACGCCGCAGCACCGACGAGCGCGTCGTCACCGTGACCCTCGGCGACCGGGGCCGCTCGATCCGGCCCGAACTCGCGCACGTCCCCGCGCGCATCGCCGCCGGGATGGGCCTGCCGGACGAGCAGGCCGCGCTCGAACTCATCGCGAACCTGCAGCGCCTGACGGCCACCATGCACGCTGCCGCCGACGCACCGGCCCCCGGATCCACCTCCGGCCCCGCACCCACAGCCGGTCCCGGCCCCGAGTCGCGCTCCCGGCGACGAGTCTCGGGCTGACGGACGCGGGACTCGTCGCCCACCCCGAGACTCGGGCCGGCCCGACGCCGGCCCCACTGACCCCCACGAAGGAAGGAAGGACCCACATGGACGTCCTCTACACCGCCGAGGCCCTCGCCACGGGCGAAGGCCGCAACGGCCACGTCGCCACCAGCGACGGCCGCGTCGAGCACGACCTGGCCATCCCGAAGGAGATGGGCGGCTCCGGCAACGGCGCGAACCCCGAGCAGCTCTTCGCCGCCGGCTACGCCGCGTGCTTCCACTCCGCGCTGCAGGGCGTCGCCCGCGCGCAGAAGGTGAAGATCACCGACTCGACCGTCGGCGGCCGCGTGTCCATCGGCCCGAACGGCCAGGGCGGCTACCAGCTCGCCGTCATGCTCGAGGTCGTCATCCCGGACGTCGAGCACGACGTCGCGCAGGCCCTCGCGGACGCCGCGCACCAGGTCTGCCCCTACTCGAACGCCACCCGCGGCAACATCGACGTCACCATCGTCGTCTCGGAGGACTGACCCATGACCGACACCATCCCCACCACCATGCGCGCCGTCGTGCACGAGACCTTCGGTGAGCCCGCCGACGTCCTGACCGTCGCCGAGCGCCCGGTCCCGCAGCCCGGCCCCGGCCAGGTGCTCGTCCGCACCGTCCTCTCCCCGATCCACAACCACGACCTGTGGACCATCCGCGGCACCTACGGCTTCAAGCCCGAGCTGCCCGCCGCCAGCGGCACCGAGGCGCTCGGCATCGTCGAGGCCCTGGGCGAGGGCGTCGACCGCCTGCAGGTCGGCCAGCGCGTCGCCGGCGGCACCTTCGGCGTCTGGGCCGAGTACTCCGTGGCCGACGCCGCCGGGCTCGTCCCGGTCCCCGACGCGATGGACGACGAGTCCGCCGCGCAGCTCGTCTCGATGCCGTTCAGCGCGATCAGCCTGCTGCACTCGCTCGACCTGCACGAGGGCGACTGGATCATCCAGAACGCCGCGAACGGCGCCGTCGGCCGCATGGTCGCACAGCTCGGCAAGGCCCGCGGCATCAACGTGATCGGCCTGGTCCGTCGCGCCGAGGGCGTCGAGGAACTCCGCGCCCAGGGCATCGACCGGATCGTCGCCACCGACGCGGACGACTGGAAGGACCGGGTCGCGGCCATCACCGGCGGCGCGCCGATCGTCGCGGGCGTCGAGTCCGTCGGCGGCAAGGCCGCCGGCGACATCGCCTCGGTGTTGGGCGAGAACGGCACGCTCGTCGTGTTCGGTGCGATGGCCTCCCCCACGCTCGAGATCCCGTCGGGCAAGGTCATCTTCGGCCAGCTCACCGTCAAGGGCTTCTGGGGCGCGGTCGTCAGCAAGACCATGCCCGCCGAGCTCAAGAGCCAGCTCTTCGGCGAGCTCATCACGCGCGTGCTCGACAGCTCGCTGACGCTCCCCGTCTCCGAGACCTTCGTCTTCGAGGACGCCCGTGACGCCGCCCGCGCCAGCGACACCGCGGGTCGCGTCGGCAAGGTCCTCCTGCGCCCGTAGCGGGTCCGGACCGCAGACGGACGGGAGGCCCGTGGCGACACCGCCACGGGCCTCCCGTCCGTCACGGGGCCGGGACCAGGGCCCGCAGCGCGTCCGTGGTGCCGAGCCACCCGACCGGCCGACCGTCGCCGTCCACGACCGGCAGGCCGGTCCCGCCGTCGGCGTCGACGACCCGCTCGACGACGTCGGCGAGCCGTGCGTCGGCCGGGACGGCCTCGACGTCCGCCAGGACGTCCCCGACCACGCGGGAGCCGAAGCCCTCGTCGGCGAGCAGCGCGTCGCCCACCGACCGCGCCGTCACCACCCCGGTCAGGCGACCGTCCGCGTCCACGACGACCAGCGCCCCCGCGTCCGCCGACCCGAGCCGGGCGAGTGCCTCGTCCGCGGTCGCCGTGGCGGGCAGCACCGGGCCGAGCGGCCGGATAGCCGCACCGACGGGCACGTCCGACCTGGCACCCTCGGTCGGCAGCGGCGCCGAGTCGGTCAGGTCCACCCCGCGGCGGCTGAGCTTGAGCGTGTAGATCGTGTCGCGGGACAGCACCCGCGAGACCGCGGTGGCGACGACGATCGCGACGAACAGCGGGAGCACGAGGGCGTAGTCGCCGGTCAGCTCGAACAGCATGATCCCCGCCGTGATCGGCGCCCGCGTCGACCCGGCGAACACCGCACCCATCCCGACGACCGCGAACGCACCGACCTGACCGTGCATCCCGGGCGCCACCGACGCCACGACCTCGCCGAAGGCCGCACCCGTCATCGCGCCGACGAACAGCGACGGCGCGAACACCCCGCCGGAGCCGCCGATGCCGAGCGTCAACGAGGTCGCGAGCACCTTGCCGACCACGAGCACCGCGAGGAAGCCGAGCGCGTACCGACCGGCGACCCCGTCCTCGAGCACCGGGTAGCCGACGCCGTACATCTGCGGCAGCACCAGGAGCAGCGCGCCGAGCAGCAGCCCGCCGACCACGGGCCGCAGCCACTCCGGGCCCCGGGTCGCCCGCCAGGCCACGTCGCAGAGGTCCTCGACCAGGTACAGCACGCGCGTGAAGCCGATGCCGACCGCGCCCGCGAGCAACCCGAGCAGGGCGAACAGCAGGTACTCCGGCGGGGTCACGGCGCCGATCGTCGGCAGGTGCAGGAAGGCCGTGTCCCCGAAGGCCGCACGGCCGATCAGGGCCGCCGTGACGCTCGCGACGGCGACCGCCCCGAACGACGTCGGCGTGAAGTCGCGGAGCAGGAGCTCGAGCGCGAAGAACACCCCGGCGACCGGGGCGTTGAACGTCGCCGAGATGCCCCCGGCCGCGCCGCAGGCCACGAGCGTGCGGAGCCGACCCTCGGGCATCCGCATCCACCGGCCGATCGTCGAGCCGAGCGCCGAACCGATCTGGATGATCGGCCCCTCGCGGCCGACCGAGCCGCCCGACCCGATGCAGATCGCACTCGCGAGGGCCTTGACCACGGCGACGCCGCCACGGATCCGGCCGCCGTTCCGGGCGATGGCGAACATCACCTCGGGGACACCGTGGCCGCGGGCCTCCCGGGCGAAGCGCTGGATGAGCGGTCCGTACAGCAGCCCGCCGACGGCCGGGGCGAGGACGACGAACCCGGCGCCGAGCCACGGGACCCAGGGGTTCGGCGGGTGCCCGGTCGTCGCGGCGTAGTCGGCGTGGCCGCTGAACAGGAGCGTCGCGTGCTCGATCAGCCAGCGGAAGACGACGGCGGCGACCCCGGCGCCGGCGCCGACGACGAGTGCGGGGAGGGCGAGGCGGAGCGCCGCGGACCCGAAGCGGGTCCCGGCGAGCCGGACGTGGGCGTGGACGGTGGGGATGCGGGCGGGCACGGTCCTCCGATCATTTGCATGCAAGCAATGATTGTACGCATGCAACTGTTGCTCCCCGCAAGAGCGGTCGGCGTCAGCCCCCGAAGGCGGAGACCTCCTCGGGCGCCGGCTCCCCCATCGCCCGGCGGAACGCCGCCATGCCCGCGACGGCGACCGCACGGTCCTGCTCGGGCATCCCCGCGACGATCGCCTCGAGTTCACGACGGCGGCGCTCGGTCACCTCGTCCACCAGGGCGCGCCCGCGGTCGGTGGCGGCGATGCGGACCTCGCGCCGGTTGTCGGCGCCGGGACGCCGCTCGACCCAGCCGCCCGCGACGAGCCGGTCGACGTTGCGGGTCAGGGTCGAGGGGCCGACCGCGAGCCGGTCGGCCAGGTCGCCGGAGCGCGTCGGCCCGAGGGAGACGACGAGGACGATGAGCCGGAACTGCGGCACGGTGACGTCCTCGAGCGCGGGGGCCAGGGACCGGGCGACGACCCCGAGGAGCCCCCGGGAGGCGGCGAGGACCTCGTCGATCCCCTGGACAGCGTGCTCCGACATGCCCTCATCCTGGCAGGCGGTCACATCGCCTCCTTGAGCCCCCACCGCACCAGGAGCGCGTTCACCGGGTAGGAGCACACGAAGCCCGCGACCATGGCCAGCTGCATCGCGACCCAGAACTCGGGCGTCGTCACCGCGAGCCGACCGCCCAGGACCGCCGGGAGCACCGCGAACTGCAGCAGCGCCATCACGCCGTACATGCCGACCTGCCACGCCGTGATGCTCAGGGTGTCGGCCTTGAGCGCGGCGACGAGCCCGTCCCGCCACCCGAGCCCGCGCATCGGGGCGATGGCCGCGTACTGGAACGCGATCCCCACCACGAAGGCGATCACGAAGTCGATGATCCAGCCCGCGAAGATCGGGTCCCCGTAGAGCGACCCGAGCCCGACGAGCGTGCCGAGCGCCGGGAACGCGACGAGCCCGAACTCCCCCACCAGGTCGCCGAGCGCGCACCCGGCACCGCAGTGGCTCGTGTCGATCGCGGTACCCGCCCAGCGGCCGTGTCCGTCCACGGTCGCCCGGCCGCGGCGCAGGTAGAAGACGAGCCACACGACGCTGCCGAACAGCATCGTGAGCGGCCAGACGAGCGCCATCACCCGCATGTGCGGCGGGTGACGGACGACGTCGACGGCCACGAACGCGGCGCAGCCGACCGCCACGACGAGCAGGACGGCGCAGACGGCCGTGAGCGCGGGCGGGAGGTCCGCCACCTGCAGTCCGGTCACCCTGTCCACCCTCCGCGCATGGTTGTACCCGTACAACCGCCGAGCGTACCGACGCGGCCGACGTCGGTTCCCGGGCTCGCGTCCCCCGCGTGACCGGCAGACGGACGGGAGGCGCGGTGCCCGCTGGCACCGCGCCTCCCGTCCGTCCCGTGCGCGCGCCTCAGGCGCGCGTCTGCTTCTTGTCGACCACGAAGATGTTGCCGGTGGTGACGCCCTCCTCGACCTCTTCGAGGGTGCGCCCGCGGCTCTCCGGGACGAACTTCCAGATGAAGAAGAGCGCCAGCAGGCCGACGATGCCGAAGCCGAAGAACGTCCCGGTGATCCCGGTGGCGGCGACGATCGTCGGGAAGTAGAGTCCGAGGAACGCGTTCGCGATCCAGAGGCAGAACACCGCGATGCCCATGCCGAGCGCGCGGATCTGGGTCGGGAAGATCTCGGACAGGATGACCCAGGTGGCGATGTTCAGGAAGGTCTGCATCGATCCGACGAACGCGACGACCAGGAACAGGATGACCCAGGGCCGGGCAGGGTTGCCCTCGACGAGGGTCATCGACGCGATCCCGATCAGGAAGTGACAGACCGTGGTCAGCGAGTACCCGATGATGAGCGTCGTCCGACGGTTGATCCGCTCCATGTTGGCGATGGCGATCACACCGCCGACCACGGCGATGACGCCGGGTGCGATGTTGGCGATGAGCGCTGCCGACTGCTGGAAGCCGGACTCGATCAGGACGGTCTGTCCGTAGTACATGATCGAGTTGATGCCGGTGAGCTGCTGCGCGACGCCGATGCCAGCCCCGATGAGCACGATGCGGATGAGCCACTTGTTGCCGAGCAGGGTGCGCCAGCCGCTCACCCGCTCGACCTTCGCCTCGAACTCGTTCGTCCGCTTGATGTCGTCGAGCTCGGCGACCGCACGCTCCCGCGATCGGATCTGTCCGAGGACCTCGAGCGCCTCGTCGTTGCGGCCCTTCGACGCGAGCCACCGGGGCGACTCGGGGACGCGGAGCATGCCGACGAAGAGCGCGATCGCCGGCAGGGCGCAGACGGCGAGCATGACGCGCCAGACGCCGTTGCCCTCGCCCAAGAGGTTGCCGATGATCGCGTTCACGACGAAGGCCGCGAGCTGCCCGATGACGATCATCAGCTCGTTGCGACCGGAGAGGGATCCGCGGATCTCGTACGGCGCGAGCTCGGCGAGGAACACGGGGACGACCGTCGAGGCACCGCCCACCGCCAACCCGAGGAGCACTCGGCCGATCACCATGACGCCGAACGCCGGCGCGGCGACACAGACCACGGTGCCGACGAAGAACGTCACCGCGAGCAGGATGATCGTCTTGCGACGCCCCCAGCCGTCGGCGATCCGACCGCCGAGCATCGCGCCGATCGCGGCCCCGAACAGCAGGGAACTGGTCACGACGCCCTCGGTGAGGTTCGTCAGCCCGAGCTCCTGCTTCATGGGCAGCAGAGCACCGTTGATCACGCCGGTGTCGTAGCCGAACAGCAGGCCGCCGAACGTGGCGACGAGCGCCAGGACGCCGAGGCGGCGACGGTGCGGGCCGGTGCCCATCGGGGGCAGTGCGACCTTCGGTGCTGTCGGCTTGATGTCGACCATGCGGTGACTCCTTCGTCGGGTGATCGCGCGTCTTCGCGTGGGACCGATGGTAGCCCCGATCCATGTCCTGTCAATCACACATTAAGCCAATCTGACGTGTGTATCGCTCCATGAAAGCCCCGATCAGCGCTGGAGCGGTCCAATCACCCGAGCGCGCGCCCCTGCCGCCAGCCGCGGGCAGCCGTGGTCGGCCGAGTCTCGTGCTGGGCGACGAGTCTCGCGTCGGGCAGGCCGAGACTCGTCGGCCACACCGAGACTCGCGGTCCGCCGCGCTGCGCTACTCGTCGCCCAGGACGTCCCCGAGCGAGGCCATCCCCGCTCCGTGGTCCGTGTACCGCCGCACCGTCCGACGGGCCGCGGCACTCGCAGCCCCCGCGAGCGCCGGGTTCCGCCGTGCGGCGTCCGCCACCCGTCCCGCGTGCCCGGCGGTGGACAGCAGGACGTTCGCGAGCGCCCGGGCGTCGCCGGACTCCGGGACGCCGGTGACGGCCCACGCGCTCCGGAGCTGGTCGTCCGGTGTGACCCCGCGGCGGGTGCCCATCCGGTGCCAGTCGGACAGGGCGCCCTCGGTCCGCGAGGCCGCGCGCTCGACCTCTCCCGCGCGACGGCGCTCGACCGACCGGGCAGCGTCGGCGGCGTCCGACCCGGGCTCCCGACCGGCGACCGCCTCGGCACGCTGTCGGGCGTCGGTGGCGTCCCCGCCGGCGGCCGCGATCCGTGCGGCGTGGGCGGCTGCGGCGGCGGCGAGGATCTCGTGGCGGTCCATGCCCTCGACGGTAGCCGCTCCGACCGACAGCATGGGTCCGGCGACACATCCGTGCACCTCGGACTCGTGCAGTCGCGAGCGGCTCGGTACGCTCGGACCCGAGGGGGAATCATGAACCGAACGGCCGCGATCAGCGTCGCCGCACTGACCCTGGTCGCACTGTCCGGCTGCTCACTGTTGCGCGGGTCCGACGGAGCGCTCCCGGCGCCCTCGGACCCGGCGGCGGCGTCGGCCACCGCGACCCCCACGCCGTCCGCGACCGCCGACGGCACGTCCGACGCCGAGCGACTGGCCGCCTCCGCCACCCCGCGCGTGCCGACCCCCGCCCCGACCGAGGCCGCGGCGCCCGACCCCGAGCTCACGCCGATCCCGGCCGGGACCGTGCTCACCGAGGCCGACGTCGCATCGCCCAAGGGCAGCATCCACTTCCACCTCCGGGTCGTGGCCGACGGCGACGACACCTTCACGGCGCAGTACACGGGCTTCACCTCGACGCTGCCGGTGCCCGTGGGCGTCGGGTTCTTCGAGAAGGCCCGTCAGGTCGGCGACGCCCTGACCTACCACGGCGTCGGGGACCACGTCCTCGGCGGACCGACGTCCGGGCCGCAGTCGGTCGACGTCCCGCTGGACGGCTCCGGCGTCGACCCGTCCGGACTCACCGAGCTCGTCGTCGCCTCGGCCGCCGCGCAGGGGCAGGACGTCCCCGTCGAGATCGCGCTCGACAAGGTGCTCGCCGTCTCGACGGTGCGGTGGTCCGTGCCCGCTCGGCAGACGAACGTGCACCCGGTGGACGGCGGCGTGCGGGCGAACGCCTCGGGTCCGGTCACGGCGACGACGGCGTCCGGAGCGCCGAAGGCCTACACGGTGCGGTCCGGGGACCTGATCGCGGACGTCGCGCTCCGGTTCGGGATCACCGTGAAGGACCTCGTCTGGCTGAACCAGGGCCTGCAGGTCTTCGACGACGACCAGGAGCTCTACCAGGACACGTCGCTGAACCTCGACCCGCTCGGTCGCTGACCCCCACGAGACGGACGGGAGGCGCATGGCGGACCCGTCACGCGCCTCCAGTCCGTCTCGGGGTGACGCGGTCTAGCCGCGCAGCTCCAGGTACTTCGCGATGAGCGCCTTGGTCGACGAGTCCTGCGCGTCGAGCGCGGACTGGTCGCCGTCGACCGCCGGGGCGATCTGCAGCGCGAGCTGCTTGCCGAGCTCCACGCCCCACTGGTCGAACGAGTCGATGCCCCAGATGGTGCCCTCGGTGAACACGATGTGCTCGTACAGCGCGATGAGCTGGCCGAGGACGCTCGGGGTGAGCTCCGGCGCGAGGATCGACGTCGACGGCTTGTTGCCGGTGAAGGTGCGGGCCGCGACGATCCCCTCGTCCGTGGTGCCCTCGGCGCGGACCTCGTCGGCGGTCTTGCCGAACGCGAGCGCCTTCGTCTGCGCGAAGAAGTTCGCGAGGAACAGGGCGTGCACGTCCTGGCCCGGCTGCACGGCCTTCCCGTCGCCGGACTCGTCCTTGAGCGGACGGGCCGGCTTCGCGACCGTGATGAAGTCCGCCGGGATCAGGCGCGTGCCCTGGTGGATGAGCTGGTAGAACGCGTGCTGGCCGTTCGTGCCGGGCTCGCCCCAGAAGACCTCGCCGGTGTCCGTCGTGACGGGGCTGCCGTCCCAGCGGACGCGCTTGCCGTTCGACTCCATCGTGAGCTGCTGCAGGTACGCGGCGAAGCGGTGCAGGTACTGCGTGTACGGCAGGACCGCGTGGCTCTGGGCGCCGAGGAAGTTCGTGTACCAGACGTTGAGCAGGCCCATCAGGACCGGGACGTTCTGCTCGAGCGGGGTGGTCCGGACGTGCTCGTCGATGGCGTGGAACCCGGCGAGGAACTGCTCCCAGTTCTCCTTGCCGATGGCGATCACGACCGAGGTCCCGATGGCGGAGTCGACCGAGTAGCGGCCGCCCACCCAGTCCCAGAAGCCGAAGGCGTTCTCCGGGTCGATGCCGAACGCGGCGACCTTGTCGAGCGCGGTCGACACGGCGACGAAGTGCTTCGCGACGGCGTTCGACTTCTCGTCCTCGGACGCGTCCGTCAGGCCGAGCCGCTCCCAGAGCCACTGGCGCGCCAGGCGGGCGTTCGTCAGGGTCTCGAGGGTGCCGAAGGTCTTCGACGCGACGATGAAGAGCGTGGTCTCGGGGTCGAGGTCCACGGTCTTCTCGTAGATGTCGGCGGGGTCGATGTTCGAGACGAAGCGCGCCTCGAGCCCGGGCTGCACGTACGGCTTCAGGGCCTCGTAGACCATGACCGGGCCGAGGTCCGAGCCGCCGATGCCGATGTTCACGACGGTCTCGATGCGCTTGCCCGAGACGCCGGTCCAGGCGCCGGAGCGGACCTGCTCGGCGAACGCGTAGACCTTGTCGAGGGTGGCGTGCACGTCGGCGTCGACGTCCTGGCCGTCCACGACGAGCGCCGGCTCGATGCCCTTCGGACGACGGAGCGCGGTGTGCAGGACGGCGCGGTCCTCGGTCACGTTGATGTGCTCGCCGGCGAGCATCGCCTGGAAACGCTCGGCGACCTTCGTGTCCTTCGCGACCTCGAGCAGCGCGTCGAGGATCTCGGGCGTCACGAGGCCCTTGGACAGGTCGACGGTCAGGTCGGCGGCCTGGAACGTGTACTGCTCGGCACGACCGGGGTCGCTGTCGAACCAACCGCGCAGGTCGGGGGTGAAGCCGTCGGCGATGCCGACGAGCTTCTTCCAGCCGTCGGTCGACGTGGGGTCGACGGGAGCAGATTCGGTCACTTCGGTCCTCCTGGGATCGCGTTCGATCAATCGAGCCCGCGGGTCACCGCAGCGCTGCGTCGCGGACCACGTCCGAGCGTAGTGCCGTCCGTACAGGCGCGCGCACAGCGGCCGTTCCGCTCGTGGCGGACCGTTCCGCGCACGGGTGACCGTTCCGCGCATCGGGTGCCGGACCTTCCGTCCTTCGACGCGCGGTCCTGCATCCCACGTCACGTGCGATGGGCAGGAACCGCCGGACGGGAGGCACGACCAGCGTCCGCCGCGCGCGTCACGCGAGCAGCGCCGCCAGGACGCCCGCGACCGGTCCCGCGGGAGCCGACCGCCAGGCGCGACCGGCCCGCAGGTGGAGCCGCGCACCGCGCGCGACCGCCCACACCCGGAGTCGCTGCGGTCAGGACCGGGCGGCGAACCGGCGGAGCCGCAGGCTGTTCGTCACGACGAAGACCGACGAGAACGCCATCGCCGCTCCGGCCAGCACCGGGTTGAGCAGCCCCGCCATCGCCAGCGGGATCGCCGCGACGTTGTACGCGAACGCCCAGAACAGGTTGCCCCGGATCGTCCGCAGCGTCGCCCGCGCGAGCCGGACCGCGTCGGCGACGACGGTCAGTCGGCCGCTCACCACCGTGATGTCGCTCGCCGCGATCGCCGCGTCGGTGCCGGCACCCATCGCGATCCCGAGGTCGGCCGCCGCCAGGGCCGCCGCGTCGTTCACGCCGTCGCCGACCATCGCCACGGTCCGCCCCTCGGCCTGCAACCGCCGGACGGTCTCGAGCTTCGACGCCGGCGTGGCCCGTGGGTGCACCTCGTCGATGCCGACCTGTTCGGCGACCGCACGGGCGGCACCCGCGTTGTCGCCGGTCAGCAGGACCGGGCGGAGCCCGAGCTCCCGGAAGCGCCGGACCGCGTCGGCGGCCTCGGGTTTGACGGTGTCGCCGACCACGACCACCCCGAGGGCGGCCCCGCCGCGAGCGACCACGACCGCGGTGCCGCCGGCGGTCTCGGCCGCCGACGCGGCGGCCGCGAGGTCGTCCGGGAGCGCGACCGCCCAGTCCGACGTCAACCAGGACGCCGTGCCGACGAGCACGACCTCGGCGGCGTCCCCGGTCTCGACGAGCGCCTGCACGCCGGCACCGGGGACCGCGCGGAAGTCCGCCGCGCGGGGCACGTCGAGCCCCCGGGCGCGTGCCGCCTCGACCACGGCGCGACCGACGGGGTGCTCGGAGCCGTCCTCGACGGACGCCGCGAGCGCGAGCACCGTGGCGCTGTCGGCCGACGCGGCGGCCCGCACGTCCCGGACCGCCATCTCGCCGGTCGTCACGGTGCCGGTCTTGTCGAGCACGATCGTGTCGACCGTCCGCGTCCGCTCGAGTGCCTGCGGTCCACCGATCAGGATGCCGAGCTGCGACCCCCGGCCGGTCCCGACCAGCAGCGCCGTCGGGGTCGCGAGCCCGAGGGCGCACGGGCAGGCGATGATGAGCGTCGCGACGGCCGCGGTGAACGCCGCCGTCACCGAGCCGCCCGCGACGAGCCACCCGACGAACGCGACGACGGCGAGTCCGATGACGACGGGCACGAACACGGCGGAGACCCGGTCGGCCAGGCGCTGCACCGCGGCCTTGCCGGTCTGCGCGTCCTCGACGAGCTTGCCCATCCGCGCGAGCTCGGTGTCGGCGCCGACCGCGGTGACCTCGACCACGAGCCGACCGCCCACGTTGACGGTCGCCCCGGTCACCCGGTCGCCCGGCCGGACCTCGACGGGGACGGACTCGCCCGTGATCATGCCGAGGTCGACCGCCGAGGAGCCGTCCCGGACGACGCCGTCGCTCGGGATCCGCTCCCCCGGTCGGACGACCACGACGTCACCGACGACGAGCGAGGCGGTCGGGACCCGCTGCTCGACCGGGCCGCCGGGACCGTCGCGGAGCACCGAGGCGTCCTTCGCCCCGAGGGCGAGCAGCGCACGCAGCGCCTCGCCCGAGCGCTGCTTGGCCCGGGCCTCCATGTACCGCCCGGCGAGGATGAAGACGGTCACGGCCGCCGCGACCTCGAGGTACAGGTCGCTCGCCTCGGGGTCGGTCGCGAACCACGAGAACGCCATGTGCATCCCCGGCCGCCCGGCGTCGCCGAGGAACAGCGCGTACAGCGACCAGAGGAACGCCGCGCCCACCCCGACGCCGACCAGGGTGTCCATAGTCGCCGCACCGTGCCGCGCGTTCGTCCACGCCGCACGGTGGAAGGGCAGGGCACCCCACACCGCGACGGGGGCCGCGAGGGCGAGCGCTGCCCACTGCCAGTTCGGGAACTGCAGCACGGGCACCATCGAGAGCAGCACGACGGGCACCGCGAGCACCGCGGACACGACGAGTCGCTGCCGCAGGGCCGCGGTCGGATCAGCGGGCGGGACGTCGCCGTCCGACTCGGGTGCCGCCGGGGCGTGCACGGTCGCGCCGTACCCGGCGGCCTCGACCGCGGCGATGAGGGCGGCGGTGTCCGCCGCGTCCGGGCCGGCGACCTCGACCTGCGCCTGTTCCGTGGCGTAGTTCACCGTCGCCGTGACCCCCGGGAGCTTGCCGAGCTTGCGCTCGATCCGGTTCGCGCACGAGGCGCAGGTCATGCCGGTGATGTCGAGCTCGACGACCCCGTCGCTCACCGTGCCACGACCTCGTAGCCCGCCTCGGCGACGGCGGCGCGCACGGCCGCGGGGTCGAGCGGACGGTCGGAGGTGACGGTCACGGCCGAGGAGCCGCCCGGCACGAGCTCGACCGCGACGTCGGTGACGCCCTCGAGCTCGGACACCTCCTCGGTGACGCTCGCCACGCAGTGCTCGCAGGTCATGCCGGTGACGGCGAGGGTCTCGGTGCTCATGGGGTTCCTTCCGGTCGGTGGATCAGTGATCGTCAGCAGGGGTGGTCAGGAGCGCACGAGGCGTGCGATCGCGTCGCTCGCCTCGCGCACCTTGACGTCGGCGGCGTCGCCGCCCTCGGCGACCGCCTCGGCGACGCAGTGCCGCAGGTGGTCCTCGAGCAGCGACAGCGCCACGCGCTCGAGCGCGCGGTTGGCCGCGGAGATCTGGGTGAGGACGTCGATGCAGTACGTCTCGTCCTCGACCATGCGCGCGATGCCACGCACCTGCCCCTCCGCGCGGCGGAGCCGCTTGAGCAGGTCGTCCTTGTCGTCGATGTACCCGACGTGCGCGTGGTCGTGCATGCTGTCCTCCGGCATGGCCAACACGGTACCCCCCTGGGGTATTCCGCGTGCGGTCGCGCAGGTGGTGCGGATCGGCCGGGAGGCACGTGGCGGGCCCGCCACGTGCCTCCCGGCCGGGGGTGTCCGGGCCTGTCTGCGGTCCGCGATCCGTAGTCGTCAGCGCGGTTCCCGGACAGTGCTGTCATGATGCGCGGGTGAGCACCTCGTCGACGAACGGATTCCGCCGACTGCGGTTCACCGACGGCGACGGCACCTCGTACGAGCGGATCTTCTCCGCGGAGTACAACGGTCGCGACCTCGGGACGGACACCTTCGTGACCGAGGGGACCCACTACGAGTACACGATCGTGGGCGACGACGACCTCACGCTGCGGACCATGCGCTCCGAGGGTGGACGGCGGGGCGGCGTCATCGGGCCGCGCGACGACCACGTGGTCTTCTGGCTCACCAAGGGCCTGCTCGAGATGCACTTCGCGGACCGCTCCCGGATCATCGAGCCGGGGAGCGCCTACATCGCGTCGGCGTCCGAGGCGTACCGGTTCGAGTCGGCGGACACCGTCTACAACGGCCTGCACCTGTCCGACGCCTTCCTGCGGTCCGTCGGCGACGAGCTCGGCTACCGGCTGCCGTCCGGGCCGCTCCTGTTCGACCAGCAGGACGAGGCCGTCGCGCAGCGTGAACCACTGCGGCGGCTCGTGCAGGACCTCGCGCCGGCGCTCCTCGACGACCGCGTGGTCGGTCCGATGCGCACGGCGCTCAACCGACGGCTGGCGACCGTCGTCCTCGACACCTTCCCGGTGCGGGACCGCGGGGACGACATCCCCGTCGCGAACCGGTTGCGGGACGCGATCCGGTACGTCGAGGCCCACGCCGCCGACCGCCCCTCGGTGCCCGAGATCGCCGCCGCGTGCGGCCTGAGCCAGCGCGGGCTGCAGGACGTCTTCGCGCGCACCCTCGGGACGACGCCGAACCGGTTCCTCCGCGACCACCGCCTGGACTGCGTCCGCCGTGCACTCCTGCACGCCGCCGGCGACGACGGCGTGACCCCGATCGCGCGGCAGTGGGGCTTCACGAACCCGGGGCGCTTCGCTGCGGCGTACCGGGAGCGCTTCGGCGAGGACCCGGCCGCGACCCTGCGGGCGTCGCGCGCGGCGCAGCCCGAGACGGGCCGGTCGTCCTGGCGGGTGCGACGGGCCGTGGCGCACATCGAACGGCACGTCGACGCGGAGCTGACGGTCGAGCAGATCGCGGCGGCCGCCGGTGTCCGACCTCGCCGGCTGCAGCAGCTCTTCCAGGAGGAGTGCGGGCAGTCCCCCATGGCCTACGTGCGCGCCCTCCGCTCCGCTGCACGGCGCAACACCCGGGCCGGAATCGGCGGCCGGGCCTGAGCCTCAGCTCACGGGGTACAACGAGAACCGCCGTTCTGGCGTCCTGGCTGGAAGTTCTCTGGAACCGCTGAACCGAGCGTGACGAACCTCGGTGGCAGTCCGTCCCACTCGTGAACAGCATCCGCTGGGATCGCCCGGCGGACACCTCGGAAGGAGCAACCAATGGCTGACACCACGAACACCACCCCCGCCACCACCGCCGCTCGCGCGACCGGCTCGCACGCTTCGGGTTCGACCTCGGGCAAGACCACGATCGACGACACCGTCGTCTCGAAGGTCGCCGGCATCGCCGCCCGCGAGGTCAACGGCGTGCACTCCCTCGGCAACGGCGCGGCCCGTGCGATCGGCGCCCTGCGTGACGCGATCGGCCAGCGCGACTACGGCCAGGGCGTCAAGGTCGAGGTCGGCGAGAAGCAGGTCGCTGCCGACGTGGTGATCGTCGCCGAGTACCCCGTGTCGCTGCAGCAGGTCGCCGACGGTGTCCGCTCGTCGGTCGCCCGTGCGCTCACGCAGATCGTCGGCATGGAGGTCGCGGAGGTCAACGTGACCGTCCAGGACGTCCACATCCCGGGTGACGACGACGACAACGAGGACAAGAAGGAGTCGCGCGTTGAGTAACACACTCGTCGGCGCCCTGATCGGCGCCATCCTGGCCGTCGTGGCCCTGCAGTTCGGTTTCTGGGGCTTCGTCCTGGTCATCGTCTTCGGCCTCGTGGGAGCCCTCGTGGCTGCCCTGGTGACCGGCAAGATCGACCGGGGCGCCCTGACCGACGTGCTGACCGGACGCCGGAGCTCCCGGTGAACGCCGGCCCGGAGGGCCTCGCCCAGAGCTCCGTCCCGGGCCGCGTCGAGATCACCGCTCGTGCACTGACCGCCCTCGCCCGGGCAGTCGCAGCCGAACGGCTCGGCGCTCCCGCGAAGCGAGTCCGTGTCGGGCTCGGTGACCACGCCGGCGCCCTGGCGCTGGACGTCACCGGCCCCATCCGTGCCCAGGCGGACGTCCTCGGGGCGGCTTCGGCCGCCGCCGAGCGGGTCCGCTCGCGGGTGTCGGAGTTGTCGGGGCGGCAGGTGGGCAGTGCCCACATCGAACTGACCGGGATCGTGCGTGAGCACGAGGACCGGGTCCGGTAACAGGAGGAACTGATGAGCAGCACTTCTTCGCTCGAGCGGCGCCTGCGCCGCCGGAGCGTGCACCGGTCCCGGTCCACCGCGGTCGCGATCACCCTGATCGTCACCGCCCTGGTCGCGGCGTGGATCGGCGTCGAAGCGGTCCTGAA